>DYZK01000019.1 GCA_020741275.1 Corynebacterium urealyticum | reverse complement strand
GAGGACATCCGCTCCAAGGTCACCGAGCGCACCAAGGCAATCGTGGTGATCAACCCGAATAACCCGACCGGCGCGGTGTACTCCAAGGAGATCCTGCAGCAGATCGTGGACGTGGCCCGCGAGCACTCCCTCCTCATCCTGGCCGATGAGATCTACGACAAAATCCTCTACGACGACGCCGAGCACATCAACATCGCGAGCCTGTGCCCGGACCTGCTGTGCCTGACCTTCAACGGCCTGTCCAAGGCCTACCGGATCGCTGGTTACCGCTCCGGCTGGTTGGTCATCACCGGCCCGAAGGGGCACGCGGAGGGCTTCCTGGAGGGCTTAACGTTGCTCGCCGGGACGCGACTGTGCCCGAATGTCCCGGCCCAGCACGCCATCCAGGTGGCGATCTCCGGCCGCCAGTCCATCGACGACCTCGTGCTGCCGGGTGGCCGCCTGTTGGAGCAGCGCAACATGGCGTGGGAGAAGCTCAACGAGATTCCGGGCGTGAGCTGCGTGAAGCCGATGGGCGCGCTGTACGCCTTCCCGAAGCTGGACCCGAACGTCCACGAGATCCACGACGACGAGAAGCTAATGTTCGACCTGCTCCGCGCGGAGAAGATTCACCTGGTGCAGGGCACGGGCTTCAACTGGCCGACCCCGGATCACTTCCGCATGGTCACGCTGCCGTGGGCCCGCGATATCAAGGACGCCATCGAGCGGCTGGGGAACTTCCTGGCCAGCTACCGCCAGTAGCTCCTGGGGCTGCCGCGCCGAACCCGGCCCCGCGGTGGGGCTTTAGTCGAGAGTGCGGCTGCGGCCGAGTGCGAGCACCCGCCAGCCGGCGTCCTCCCAGGCCTGCTGGTCCAGACAATTGCGCCCATCGATCACGGTGGGCGCCTTCTTTTTCTTCTTCTCCCCCGGCGCGACTCCTGCCCCGGGGGCCGGGCCTGCCTGCACCGCATCCAGCGCCTCAGCTGGCTTCAGGCGGCGGAACTTCGGCCACTCGGTAGCCACAATCACCAGCTCCGCACCCTGCAGCGCCTCGGGAAGCGTGGGGGCGTGCTGCAGCTCGGGGGCGGCCAGGCGAGCAGTCTTCTTCGCCTTTGGGTCATAGATGCGCACGTGCGCCCCAGCCTGGTAGAGCCGCATCGCGATGTCCACGCCCGGTGCTTCGCGCACATCGTCGCTGCGGGGTTTAAAGGCTGCTCCCAGCACGGTGATGCTCCGGCCGGTGACGTCCCCGCCGAAGACCTCGTGGGCCATGTGCTCCACCTTGTCGCGACGGGAGTTGTTGATCGCGTCCACCTGGCTCAGCAGGCCGCTGGCGCCGGTCGCGCCGAGCTCCTCGGCGGTGGTCATGAACGCCCGCACGTCCTTCGGCAGGCAGCCACCGCCGAATCCGAGGCCGGCGTGGAGGAAGGACTTGCCGATGCGACGGTCCGCACCCAGGGCAGCAGCCAGCGCGGTGACGTCCCCGCCGGAGGCGTCGCAGAGGTCGGCGACGGCATTGATGAAGCTGATCTTGGTGGCGAGGAAGGAGTTCGCGCTCGTCTTCACCAGCTCCGCGGTGGCGGGGTCCATCATCATCAGCGGCGAGCCTTCGGCCAGGGGTTCGGCGTAGATCTCCCGGACAAGCTTTTCGATCTCCTCGCGGTCCTCGTCCCGAGCCCCGACGACGATGCGGTCAGGGTGCAGGGTGTCGTCCACCGCCGTGGATTCCCGGAGGAACTCGGGGTTCCACGCAACGGTGCAGCGCGCGGCCGGGGCCGCATTCTTCTTTCCCTTCGAGCCCTTCTTGCTGTCCTCCTTCTTGGTGGCTGCGTTCGCCGCCGCGCCCTGGATGAGCCGGTCCATCCGTTCCTGCAGCACCGGGGTGGTCCCGACGGGGACGGTGGACTTCCCCAGCAGGACGTGATCGCCGCGCAGCAGCGGGGCCAGGGCGTCGACGACGGCGTAGATCTGGCTCAGGTCAGCCCCCGCTCCCCCGGCCTGTTGCGGGGTGCCGACGCAGAGGAAGTGGGTCTTGGCGAACTCGGCGGCTTCTGCCGGGTCGGTGGTGAAGCGCAGCTTTCCGGCGCTGACCCCCCGTTTCAAAAGTTTCTTTAATCCCGGTTCGTAGAACGGGGATTTGCCAGCGTTGAGCCTTTCGACTTTCGCTGGATCGGTATCCACTCCCAGCACGTCATGGCCGAGCTCAGCCATGCACGCTGCGTGTGTTGCTCCCAAGTAGCCGGTGCCGACAACAGTCATCCGCATGCCCCACACAATACGCACATTTGGCTCTACTGTGTCGGGCCGTTTCTTAAGTTGCCATAGCTGGCTAAACAGTGGATCTAGGTGCGGGAGACACCATTAATCGGTGATTCCCTGCTCCTTGAGCCAGTCCTTAGCGATAGTGGCTGGCTCTGCTTTTTCCTTGCCTGAATTGCGCCGGTTCATCTCCAGCAGAGCGTGGGTACTCAGTTTTTCTTGGACCTCGTTAATCACGTCACGGGCCTGCTCCGCGACGTTTTCTTCACGTAGCAGTGGCACCACATTTTGCGGCAAAATCAGGCGCTTTGGGTCCTTGAGCTCAACAAGCTTCACTTCTTTGCCGTTTTTATCGAGTGCCGGGGAGGTGGTGTAAATATCAGCAACATCCACGGTGCCGTTATTCAGCGCCTCGACAGTCAATGGGCCACCGGAATCGGAAATGGCGTGGAAAGAAATCTTGTCTTTTGGCAGATCGTAGAAGGACTCCAACCCATCGGGCCCGTAGGGCCGAGATTCGAGTTCAGGATTCCCCGCGAGGGTGAGTTTTCCTTCCTTGGTGAGCTTTTTCAGGTCATCCAATGTCGTGAGCTGGTGTTGGCGTGCCAGGGTCGGGCTCACCCGGTAAGAATCTTTGGATTCAGCGGCGGCTTTCTCTCCGACGGAAACACCCTCCGGGAGCGCTGCTTCAAGGCTGGAATAGACCTCTTCTGCGGAAGCGCCCGGCTTGAGCTCTTCGCCATCTGATGCCTCATTTCCCGCCTGATAATACTGAGCCGCATTCCCGCTATATTCGGCGATCACATCGATCTCGCCCTTCTCTAGTGCGGTGAGGTAGACATCGCGAGCGCCAATATTGGCCTGCCGACGAACCTGAAAACCGGCCTGCTCCAAGGCCTGGGCGTAGAGCTCCCCGATGATTTGGCTTTCCGGGAAGTTCGCCGACCCGACGACGATCTCCTCCCGGCCATCAGCATTAGTGGCCAACGGATCTTCGTCACTGCATGCTGCGAACGTGGTGGCTAGCGCGGCTGCCACGCTGAGCGATAGGACTTTTTTCTTCATAGAATGCTCCTTGAATTAACGCCGGTCTCCGGCATGGAATGGCACGGTGGCTGTTTCTGTCCTCGACGCGTTCTCCTCATCCACAGTGCGGGACGGTGAAATCGCCCGACGTAGGACCAAGGCACCGACCGCTGCCAACAGGCCCTCTACGAGCAACGCGAGAGCAATCACGGTTATGGCGCCAGCCAGCACCATCGGGTAGTCCCTCGTCGCCAACCCGTCGAGGAGATAGCGCCCGAGACCACCTAGCCCGAGGTAGCTGCAGAGCGTGGCTGTCGCAATGACCTGCAGGGTTGCGGACCGGATCCCGTCGAAGATTGAGGCGCGGGCAAGCGGCACCTCGACCTGGCTGAGCACCTGCCATTCAGTGTGTCCCACCGCTCGGGCCGATTGTGTGATTTCCGCTGGAATGGCCTCCACCCCTGCATATGCTCCCGCCAAAATCGGCGGGATGGCGAGTATCACCAGAACGATCGTTGCCGGTATTTCCGGCCGACCTACCCCGTTTGGCAACCACAGCGCCAGGATTGTGAGGAGGCCCAGCGACGGGAGGGCCCGCAGGGCACCAGATACTCCCACTACAGCGACCCGACCCCGGCCGCTATGACCGATCATGAGGCCGACGGGGATAGCGATAAGCATCGCGAACAACATCGCCACAGCAGTGATCGCTAGGTGTTCGCCAAGGCGCACCCCCACGCCGTCAGCACCCGTCCATTGGGCAGGATCGGTCAGAAAAGCCCACGCTTGTTGGAGCATCACAGCCCTGCCTTCCTGCGCCACGGCATGACTAAGCGACCTATCGCAAGCAGCACTAAATCAAAGAGGGCTCTGTTGCAAAAATCGTGAAGCTTGAGCATGCTTGGCGGAGATTGGACGGACGGAACGATGACGGATTTCAAGTGGCGCCATTTCCAGGGTGATGTGATCCTGTGGGCGGTGCGCTGGTATTGTCGC
>DYZK01000018.1 GCA_020741275.1 Corynebacterium urealyticum | reverse complement strand
TGGGACGGGTGCTCCTCAAAAGGGCGCCTCGTCGCGACATGGGGCCTACCTACCTTTCTGTTGCTATTCGCTCGGGTTGCTACCCGTTAAATATCGGCTGCGGGCTCGGAGTAGATCATGTCCACCAACTCCTTTCCCTCGAAGATCAGGGAGGTCACGCTGGCGAGGTTGCACTGGCGCGCGGCCGGGTTGTGGGCCAGCTTCTGGCCGCGCACATCGCGCTGGATCATCACGATCGGCAGCTGGTGGCTCACGATCACGGCCTCGGCACCGCGGGCGGCGGCGCGGGCGGATTCCACGGCTTCCCACATGCGGTCCCGGATCTCCGTATAGGGCTCGCCCCAACTAGGCTCCGCCGGGCGGCGCAGCATGTGCCAGCGCTTGGGGTTCCACAGCGCGGAGCGCGCCCCCTTGATGTGCAGGCCTTCGAGGTCGTTGCCTGCCTCGATGACCCGCTCGTCCGTCTGGATCTCGAGCCCCAGCTTCTCGGCAAAGGGCCGGGCGGTTTCCTGTGCCCGCTGCAGCGGGGAGGCCACCAGGTGGGTGACGTGGTGGCTGGCGAGGTCAGCGGCGGTGGCGTGGGCCATGTTTTCGCCGCGGGCGGAGAGCCGGTAGCCGGGCAGGCGACCGTAGAGGATCCGATCCGGGTTGTGGACCTCGCCGTGGCGAACCAAATGCACGATGGTTGTCATGCTTGTCGAGCTTACCGCCCGGGTCCGCCTGCGCCTAAGCCTCCGCGGCTGCGGCGGCCTTCGCTGCTGGCACGAGGGCCGCCTCGAAACGCTCGAAGTCCGCGTCCGTCAGCGCGGTGGAGACGAACCAGGTCTCGAATACGCTCGGCGGAGCGAAGATGCCGTTGTCCAGCAGCTGGTGGAAGAAGGCCGGGTAGCGGAAGGTGTCCGCAGCCTTCATCTCTTCAAAGTTGGTGCCTTCTCCGTCCGCGAAGCGCACGGAGAACATCGTGCCGGCACGCTGGATGTGGTGCTCCACGGACTCGCGGTTCAGTGCTTCGGTGATCAGGCCGATCAGTCGCTCAGCGTTGCCGTCCAAGGTGCGGTAGGCATCCTCGTCCGCCAGCTTCAACGACGCCAGTCCGCTGGCCATCGCGACCGGGTTACCGGAGAGGGTGCCCGCCTGGTACACCGGGCCGACCGGGGCCAGGTGGTCCATGATCTCGGCGCGGCCGCCGAAGGCCGCGGCAGGCAGGCCGCCGGAAACGACCTTGCCGAAGGTCGTGAGGTCGCCGGCCACACCGTCCTTGCCGAACCAGCCCTGGTAGCCCACGCGGAAGCCAGTCATGACTTCGTCGACGATCAACAGCGCGCCGTTGGCGTGCGCGAGCTCCTTGAGCTGCGCGTTGAAGCTGGTGCCGTCCGCAGTGATGGAGGAAACCGTACCCATGTTGCCCGGGGTGGCCTCAGTGATGATGGCGGCGATCTGACCTTCGTTCTCCGCAAAAGCCTTCTTGACGGCCTCGATGTCGCGGTACGGGACCACAACGGTGTCGCTGGCTGCAGCCTCGGTGATGCCCGGGGAGTCCGGCAGCCCGAAGGTGGCCACACCGGAGCCGGCAGCAACGAGCAGGGAGTCAACGTGGCCGTGGTAGCAGCCTTCGAACTTCAGGATCTTGTCGCGGCCGGTGAAGCCACGGGCCAGGCGCACGGCAGACATGGTGGCCTCGGTGCCGGAGTTGACCAGGCGAGCCTTCTCCACGCTCGTGCGGTTGACGATCTCCTCAGCCAGGTCAACCTCCAGGGAGGTTGGGGCGCCGAAGGACAGGCCGCGGGAGGCGGTCGAGGTCACGGCCTCCACGATCTCCGGGTGGGCGTGTCCGTGGATCATCGGCCCCCAGGAGCACACTAGGTCCACGTAGCTGAGGCCGTCGGCATCATGCAGCTGGGAGCCGGAGGCGGAAGTAATGAAGGGGGAGGTTCCGCCGACCGAGCCGAAGGCGCGCACCGGAGAGTTCACACCCCCCGGGATGAAGCGGCGTGCCCGCTCCATCGCCGCCGCGCTCTCGTGGTGGCGCTCCTCGGCTGCCGCGTTGACGTTGGTGTTGGTCGAAGCCATCGCCTACATCGCCCTTTCTGTTAAAGATCCTCGTGGGTTTCGTGCACTATGCCCCTCATCCTACCGATGGCCCCAGACACCCCCGTGGCCCGTAGGTCCGGCTGACCATCACCCCTCGGTACCCGCAAACCGACCGCACCGCGCAGTGCGGTCAACTAGCCCAGCGCACTGCGGTCAACCAGCCCCGCCATGCGGTCAACCAGCCCAGCGCGCGAAGAATTCACGCGCCCTAACGGCTGGCAACCCCCGGGCCGGTGATGTGCTCCTGCAGCTCGCGGCCATCCTCCGTGGCGCTCAGCCGCGCGCTCTCCACGAACTGTTCCCGCTGCTCTGCGCGGCGGCGGCGCTCCCGGCGGTTGCGCAGCCGCTCGACCCAGCCCTGCCAGGTGTGCGTGTGCCGCATCGTGGCGGTGTTGTAGTTGTGCCGCAGGATGCGGGAGCTGCGCCACTCGATGACCGCGGAGCTCAGCAGCATCACCACCGTGGCAGCCATAGGGTTCATCACACCCGCCACCGCCAGGGTGACCGCGATGGCGTTATACGCCCAGGCCAGCCACACATTCCAGTCCACGGTATTGCGCACGTGGCGGACGAAATTCACCAGGGTGGGGATCGCCATGACGTCGTCACGGAGCAGAACCACGTCCGCGCTATCGGCGTCCGTCCGGCTCGGAGACCCCATGAGGATGCCCACATCTGCCACCCGCAGCGCGCCGATCGAATCCTGGTCGCCGACCATCGCCACCCGGTGCCCGCGGGCATGCACGCCGCGCACGGCCTTGGCCTTCTTGCCTGGCACCACGCCGGCCAGCACCGTGGACGCCCCGATGGAATCCGCCAGGTGGCGGGCCACCGGGTACATGTCACGGGACATCATCAGCGTCTCCACGCCCATCGATTCCAGCTCCTCGATCGCGAGGCCGGCGTCGTCCTTAAAAGCATCGGCGACGTTGATGACGCCGCGGTCCTTACCCTTCCAGGACACGACGACGGGGCTGCCGCCGGACAGCGCCGCGGAGGCCAGGTGCGGGTCGCGCACCTCGCCCAAGTCCTTTGGCCGCCAGACCCGGGCGGTGACGCGACGGACGTTCTCGTCATCCGTCAGATCCGGGGACGCCGGAAGCTCGTGCCGGTCGCGGCGCACCACGTCCTTATAGTTCTTCCCCTTCGGCGGAACCGGGACGTCGATGGAGCCCACGAACGTGCCCTCGGCGTTCACCTTCACCTCACCGGTTTCCAGCCACACGGGGATGGTGTCGAAGCCGGAATTCGCGTCGCGGGTCTCGCGGTCCGCGCGGACGATCGCCTTGGAGACGGCGTGATCAGACTCCATCATCAACGACGCCGCGACGCGCAGCACCAGCTCCGGGTGCTCCCCGTGCGCGGCCGTCACGTTCACCACGTTCATCGGTGCCCGGGTGAGCGTTCCCAGCCGGTTGAAAATGATCGAATCCACGCCGGAGAGCCGGTGGATCGTCGCGCTATCACGCAGCAGCATGCCGTAATTCGCCGCCCGAGCGAGCCCCAGTCGCAGAGCCAGGGGCGCGGAGAGGGCCAGCGCCACCGGCCCCACCGCAGCGAGGACGGAGAGGCTGGTCGCCACGGCGGCGTCCAGGGAACCGTTAAAGATCAACCACATACAGAAGTTCACCACCGCGATGGCGAATGCCCACGGCACCAGCAGGCTGGCCGAGCGGTTGGTGATCTGAGCCATCCGGTTCTCGTCCTGCGCGGCGTGGTTGAACCAGCGCCCCATCGCGGCCAGGCGGGTGTGCGAACCAGTGGCGTAGGCGCGCACCTTGAGTGTTTGCCCGTGATTCGTTGCCCCGGCGTAAATCCGGTCGCCGACCACGAGCTCCTTCTTGCGATCCACTCCCCCGACCGGCCCCATGTCCACGACCCCACGGCCGCTGATGATCTCGCCGTCCACCGGGCACGTCATTCCCGTTTCTAGCAGGACGTCGTCGCCGCGCCTGATCTCCGCGGTGGAGATGACCTTCTTCTTCGATTTGTTCTTCCGAATGACGGTGATCGGCTCGTTCTTCGGCGGTTGCAGCACCGCCAGCACGGCCCGGGTCCGGATCTGGTTCCGCCGGGAAAGGAGGCGACCGAAGAGCAGCAGGATCGTCACGCCGCACGCGACGTCGAAAAAGATCGCGCCTTCGAAACTCGGATCGGACCAGGTGCGGGCCAGCCACACGGTGCTGGCCCGCCACGTCGGGTCAGAGGCGGAGGTCGTGATCAGGGAGAGCACGGAAAAGCCGTAGGCCAGCAGGATGGCCAGGCTGCTCGCCCCGTCGAGGGCGGACATACTGCGGCGCACACCGGCGACCATCGCGCGGTGGAAGGGCCAGGCCGACCAGCCGACCACGACCGTGGACAGCGCCAGGCACACCCACTGCCACCAGTCGAACTGCAGGGAGGGGATCATCTGCATCGCCACGACAGGCAGGCCGAAGACGACCGCAATGATGAGCCGCCAGGCGGTCACCAGCTCGCGGGCGGTGTGCAGCACTTCACCGGCGCGGGCCTCCCCACGGCGGCGCGCACCCGCCCCCTGCTTGCGGCGCCGGGCGGCCATGATGGCGCGCTCGCGGGCGGATTCGCGGCGGGAGCGGATGCGCGGGTCTTGCTTCGTCAGGCGGGTGGCGCGGCGGCGCAGCGAGGAGGCGGTGAGGTGCCCGCGGATCCCGGCATCCTCGAGGTGGCGCTGCACCTCGTCGGGCCGCACGCTATCCAGCGCGGAGATCCACACCATGTTGGCCGAGTACACCACCACGGCCTCGACCCCGTCGATGGCGTTGAGTTCATATTCCAGCGAGGTGGCCTGCGCCGCCGACTCCAGATTCTCCAGGTGGAATGCGTAGGACGTCAGTCCGTTACCCGTGCTGAGCACGTTGCTGTGTTCTTCGGCGTCGAAATGTTCGACGTCCACTCCGGCCGCTTCGGCCGCGGTGCGGGCCTGCGCGATAGCCAGGTCGAGTTCCTGGATATCGTCGCCTCGCCCGGGTTGGGGTGTGGAGAATTTTCCAGCCATCGGCTCAGCTTAGGCCTTATCTTCGCTATCGGCGTTCTCATCCTGGGACTTCCCCCAGGGAGTGCGAGACTTCTTTCCACCCTTGTGCTTATCGCGCTCGCGGCGAGCCTGCTCGTATTCCTCGGCGTAGCGCTCGACCTCTTCGCGGCTCGGGATGCCGAACCACTCCTCGTTGCCGGGGCGGGACATGAACCACATGCCCACGCCCGCGGTCACGCCGGCCAGGATGCTGAGCACGCCGAGGCCGAGGACGAAGCCCACCGCCATCGTCGGCGGCCCGGAAGACAGGCTCATCAGCACCGCGGTGAGCATGAGGTAGACCGAGCCCACGTTGAGGAACATGCGGGAATACACCGCGCCGCGCCCGGCGCGCAGCGTCAGCCACGCGCAGATCAGGGCAGCGATGACGAGCCAGGCGGTCGTCAGGGCATTCGTCCCCAGGACGAGGGTGTCGATGGAGACGTTCTTCGTCACCTCGTCGGGAACACCGGCCCCCTCCTCGATTGTCTTGGTGACGGTGCGACGCAGGTCGCGGTCGTCGCTCAAGTTCGCGGCGAACTGGACCAGGGCGTAGAGGATCTGCAGGCCGCTGACCGCCAGCCAGGCGCGCACGCCCAGGCGGACGTTCTCCGGCGCCCCCTTGAGGCTCGGCGCCAGGCCATCCGGGCGGCCCACCTTCGGTGGCTTCGGCAGCTCCGGGGGCGTGCCCGGGTTCGAGCTTCCCTGATTCTTCGAGCCATTGCCGGCCTGCCACTGATTGCCCTGCCCCTGAGGGTTGTTCCAACCGGGCCCGACCGGGCCGCCGTCCTCCGGCTTGGGGTAGCCGGGGATGTGCCCGTTATCGGGGCTGGCCTCCCATTGCCGGCCCTGCTGGCCGCGCGGCCGCGGCGGACGGGACTGCCCGGAGGGAGTGGGAGAAGAAGAATTGCTCATAAATCGCAGATCAAGGGGTCGTGGGGAGAAAATACGTGCCGACAATCAGCGGAATTGTCGGCACATCCTTCGGCTAGCCGCGCAGCATCTTCGCGGCGGTCGTCGCCCAATAGGTCAGGATGATGTCCGCACCGGCGCGACGAATCCCGGTCAGGGACTCCATGATCGCCGGCTCCAGATCGATCCAACCGTTCTGGGCTGCTGCACTGATCATCGCATATTCACCGGACACCTGATAAGCGGCGACCGGAACCGGGGACATGTCCGCGACCTCCCGCAGCACGTCCAGGTACGGCATCGCGGGCTTGACCATCACCATGTCCGCGCCTTCGTCGATGTCCATCTGGGTCTCCAGCAGGGACTCCCGACGGTTGCGGGGGTCCTGCTGATAGGTGCGGCGGTCGCCGGTCAGGCTGGAGCCGACGGCCTCGCGGAACGGGCCGTAGAAGGCGGAGGCGTACTTCGCAGAGTAGGCCATGATGGAGACGTCCTCGTGGCCGGAGGCGTCCAGGGCCGCGCGGATGACCGCGACCTGGCCGTCCATCATTCCGGACGGGCTAACGATGTGGGCGCCGGCATCCGCCTGGGCGACTGCGAGGGCGGCGTACTGCTCCAGGGTGGCGTCGTTGTCCACGATCTGCTGACCGAAGGCGTCCTCGCCCTGCACCCCGCAGTGGCCGTGGTCGGTGAACTCGTCGAGGCAGGTATCGGCCATGATGAGGATGTCGTTGCCGAACTCCTCGCGGATCGCGCGGAGGTTCTTGTTCAGGATCCCCTCCGGGTCCACGCCCACGGAGCCGGTGGCGTCCTTATCCTCGTCCAGCGGAACACCGAAGAGATCGATGGAGCCCACGCCCGCCTCCGCGGCTTCCTCGACGGCGCGCAACAGGGAGTCGGTGGTGTGCTGGTAGACCCCCGGCAGGGAGCTGATCGGCTTTGCCTCGCTGAGGCCGTCCGCGACGAACATCGGCAGGACGAGCTGGCTCGGGTTCAGGCTGGTCTCCGCCGTAAAATCGCGCATCACCGGGTTGGTGCGCAGGCGGCGCGGACGGCGGGGAATATTGAACTGCAGCTGGGAATTCTGTGCGGATTCAGACATAGCACCGATGGTACGCCACGGGGCAGACACCACTGTTGGCCCAGCCCGCAGCGTCCCGGCTGGCTACGCAGCGTCCCGGCTGGCTGCGCGGGTCCCGGCTGGCTGAGCCTACGGGGTGGGGTTTAGTCGGCGGCTTCGTCGGCCAGGCGCACGGCCCAGGTCACGGTCTCGTCGCCTTCGTCCGTGATCCACAGGGCCTCAATGATGGCCCGCAGCCCTGCCGAACCTTCCGCCTCAGCGAGCAGCTCCGCGGGCGGGTGGATCATCGTGCCGAGCAGCGTGCGCCGCACCTCCGCCCCGGCCAGCGCCTCACCGGCCTCCGCGATGAGCAGTGGCTCGCGCGGTTCCTTAAAGTCCGGGGTGCCCACCTCGCCGCGCACGTGCAGCCGAACCTCACTGGGCACGTGCGGGCTGGCGATCACGAACGGGTCCACGGCGTTCACCGCGGGCAGCTCGCCCCAGGCTGCCAGCCCGATCTGCTGCTTCTGCCCCTTGGGTCCGCCCCACGCGCTCGTCGCAAGGACCGGGGCGTCCTCCCCCTGGGCGAAGCCCTCCGGGAGGCCGTCGAACTCAGCGAGCGGGCGGACCGGGACCACGTTGCGGGTGTCCTGCGGCGGTGTACCACCAGCTGGGTTGGAACCGCCGTGCTTCTTCTTCGCTGCCATGGCTCCTACTTCACCACAACATGCCCCGTCGCGCCGCGTTCAGCGTCCACAAAGCGGTGGTTGACGAAGGGGTACGTCCCCGCCTCCGGGAATTCCGCCTCCACGAATCCGCCCTGCGCGGGCTGAAGGTCGAGTGCCTGCCCCGCACCGCTCGGCTCATTGCGCACGGTATAGGCACCCTCCTTGTACATCACCGGGAATTGCATCCCCACGATATGGAAACTCTCGGCGATATTCGGGCCAGCGTTGAGCAACCAGAACCGCGCCCGCTGCCCCGGTTCCAGGCGCAGCGGGGACTGGACGTACTGGTTCTCCAACCCGTTGAACACCACCGCGCTCGGCTGGGCGGCCCTCAGGAGTTCCTCGTCCACCGGATGTTCCGAGTCAGAGACCAGACCGTAGACCTCCGACTGCACCAAAAGGAATTCCTTATCCACCGGATCCAAGTCCGGCGGATCGATGATCACTGCGCCGAACATACCGGCCGCCACGTGCAGGCTCATCGGCATTGTCGCGCAGTGGTACATCCAAATCCCGGCGTTATCCGCGGTGAAGCGGTAAGTCAGCTGCTCCCCCGGGGCGATGTCCCGCATGGGGTCGTCCGGGGAGACGATGCCCGCGTGGAAGTCGATGGAGTGGTTCATCGTGCCGGAGTTCTTCAGCACGATTTCGAAGGTATCCCCGACCTTGCCACGCAGGGTCGGCCCCATCGGCTTGCCGTTGAAGGTCCACCAACCGCGGGTAGCTCCGTCCTCGTGCGGGGTGCCTTGAACCTGCTGGACGTCGATCGTGATCCGGTGGGTGCGGTTCGCGCTCGCCGGAGCGAGTTCCGGGTCCCGCATCCACGTCGGATCGAGCGGCGTATCGGGTGCCTCCTCGCCTGCGTTCCCGGAACCGGCACCTGCGGCAGCGTGTCCCGGCCGGGCTCCTGCACCGGGGGTCCGCGCCCCCTCGCCATCACCGCTGGTGTGAACCATGAAGGTCATGCCCTGCATGCGGTGGCCCGCGATGGTGCACCACCCTTCCACGTCCGCGCTGATGAGTCCGGCGTCCAGTACACGGGTCTCGCCCGGAGAGACGCGCCCTGTCTCGGCCCCGCTTGCGAGCTTCAGGTCGTGGTCCTGTTTGTCATCGTTGGTGAGCACGAGCTCGAGTTTGTCCCCGGGCGCCACGGTCACGCTGTTGGGATGGAAGGCCATACCCTTGGCGGAAACCTCCACCCGCACGGTGTTGCCCGTGGGGGCAACCTGCGAATCGGTAGCAGTGTTCGTGGCGCCACCCGATCCCCCGAGGGCAGCCCCGCTGGCCAGCACCAGGGCAATCGTCGCGATGGCAGCGGCTACTTCGGCGACACCACCGCACCGTGTGATCGACACCGGGCTCTGGCGAGCGTTCGACAACTCAGCGGTCACCGCGGTGGGCTGCTCCGAGCCTTCAGCCTCAGCGCGTTCAGCCTCGGGGTGCCCGGCCACAGGGCGCGCGGCATCTTTCTCTCGGCGCTCGCGCGCGAAGGCGGCCAACTGTGTACCTTGAGCCTTCACAGCCCGGGGAATCAGTGGCACCACGAGAGCAAGTGGCAGAAGCGTCAGCACCGATACAGCAACCTTCAGCCAGCTGCTGATCGGCAGCAGCCACACCGCCAAGCCCAGGTTCAGCAGCACCGTGCGGAAAGGCCCAGCCCAATCTAAAGCCTTCAGTCCCGCGTTGACAGCGGGACGTGGGCCACCAATCGTGGTCGGCAGTAGATAGCTCATCACCCCCAGCAGCAGTTGGGCCGCAAAGCCCACGGTCAAAGCCAGGGTGGGCAGCGTAGCCTCGCTGGCCGGGGCTCCGGTGGCGATCTGGCCTGCGAGCCACAGCAGGCCACCAATGAGCCACATCGGGGCAGCCACCATAGCCACGCCCGCGAACACCGGCGCGTTCCCGCTGAAGATCCCGCGCAGCAGTGCTGGGGCATAAGCAGACAACAGGATCACCCAAGCGGCCACATAGGCGACGAGCCCGCCAAGGACCACGAAGCGCTGGTCAAGAAGCGCACCACCGCCGATGGTGAGGACTCCTATCCCCTGCAGGATGATCACGAACCACAGTCGCCCAGCCGCATCGCCCAGCCCGGTATATCCGTCGTGCTGCTTGGCACTGCCCATCGCGCCCTGCACCTGTGGGGCAAGGAAGGTCAGGCTAGCGGACGCGGTGCAGCCCAAAAAGCCCAGAACGTTAACCGCGGTGTGCGCCAGGAGGAGTCGTTCTTGCCACGGCGAGGGCATACCCACTGCCAGGAGCGCACCCGCGATTGCGCCGATCGGTAGGAACAGTGCCGCGAGAATATACGCGCTGACGGACACCAGTGGCAGAGTGCGATCCATGCTGGCCCGGGCTTTTTGAGCCTGCCGCAGCAGGCTTAGTGCATGTGAACTCAAGCTCAGTCCCACGACCGCAGCACCAACAACCGTGATGCTGTGCGCGACCGTCAGCGCGGCATCGAAAGCGCCTTCAGCCCCCTTGCCGAGCTGGCCGATCATCGTCAACGCGATGCCTGCGTTAAGCACCCAGATGCGCCTCAGCTGGCGGGGCCGGGCGGAATCCGGACATCGCTGGTCCAGCAACTGCTCGGTGAAGCGTTGGGACCACACGACGATGGAGTTGGTTACTGCGCCCAGAGTAAGTAGGTGAATGAGCACCCAGCGGTATTCGGGCAGAGCGGGGTGCACTAACCCGGCGACCAGCAGGAGGCTCAGCCAGATGTTGACCGGACGCCCAGCTCGCCGGTGCCACGACTTCCGCCCACTATGCAACCCGGTTCGGTCTTTCGCCATGTTCTCCAGCCTACTGAGAAGCAGAAACCCGCCGGCATCACGTGCCGACGGGTTTCATGGCTTCTCTCCTACTTCGCCGCTGTCTGCTCGCTGGTCTTCTTCCGACGACGGCGGCGCTTGCGTGGCGGCGGCAGCTGCCCCTTCGCACGCAGGTCCGCCACGTGGGCGGCCAGCGCATCCACCAGCTCCGGAACGCCGGCAACCTCCGGCATCACGTCCACCCGCAGCCCGTGCTCCCGGGCGGTCTGGGCAGCCATCGGGCCAATGCAGGCGATGATGGTGCGCGAGTGCGGCTTACCGGCGATGCCCACCAGGTTCTTCACCGTCGAGGAGGAGGTGAAGCACACCGCATCGAAGCCGCCGGACTTAATCATGTCGCGGATCTCCGGGGCTGGTGGGGCGGCGCGGACGGTGCGGTAGGCGACGACGTCGTCGACCTTCCAGCCCAACTTCAGCAGCCCCTCGACCAGGACCTCCGTCGCGATGTCTGCGCGCGGCAGCAGCACCCGGTCGACCAGGTCCAGGTCCGGGTCGCGGGCCGGGAACACGTCCACGATGCCGGAAGCGTTGCGGGCGTCGTCCTTGGGCAGCAGCTCCGGGGTAATCCCCAGGGCCTGCACTGCGCTGGCGGTCTTCGGGCCCACCGCGGCCACTCGAACCCCGGCCAGGGCGCGGGCGTCCAGGCCGAAGTCCTGAAGCTTCTCCCAGGTCGCCTTCACCGCATTGACGGAGGTGAAGACCACCCAGTGGTAGTGGCCGTCCACGAGGTTCTTGATGGCGCGCTCCATCTGCGCCGGGGTGCGCGGCGGCTCCACGGAGATCGTCGGCACCTCCACGGGAATCGCGCCGTGACTCGCCAGGCGCGTGCTCATCGGCGCGGCCTGGGCCTTCGGGCGCGGCACCAGCACGGTCCAGCCGTACAGGGCGCGGTTCTCCCACCAGGAGTACTTGCTGCGGTTGCCCGCCTGGGAACCGATCGTGACCAGCAGCTGCTCCGGCAGCTCGCCGTCCTTCGCCGCAGGGCCGGAGGCGGCCGCGACGGAATTCAGGGTATCCAGGGTGACGTCGTAGCTGCGCTGCTTGCGGGTCGTGCCGTGCAGGGTGACGGTGGCCGCGGTCGAGCCCGGGATGTTGCGTTCCTTCAGCTCGCTGGCGATGGTGGCCAGGTCGCCCGGCGCGGCGGTGAGGATCAGCGGCAGTCCGGCGGAGGCCAACTGATCCCAGTCCGCGCCGCCGCGCACGTCGGCCTCCGTGAAGTCCGAGCCCACTCCGATGCCCGTGAACGCAGGCACCGCAACCGAACCGGTCATGCCAGGCACGACCTGGAAATCCACGCCCAGGTTCGCGACCTCCTGCAGCTCCATCATCACGGCCTGGTTGGACAGCGGGTTGCCAGCCACCAGGCGGATGACGTCCTCGCCCTCGCGGGCCAGCGAGACCATCTCCTCGGCGATCTGACACGCGCTCAGCTGCTGAACCGGCTCGGCCTCCCCCTCGGCCACTGCGCCCTCCCCGACGAAGGGCGCGGCGATCCGGATCTCAGCGGCGGTCGGTGGCGCGGGGCGGGGTGGCTTACGGCGAGCGCCCGCCTCCTTCGCCGCGGCGACCTTGGCCTGCCACTCGGCCTCGGCGGCATCGATCTTGTGCTGCGGGACAGGCACCTTAGCGCCCACCAGGGCGCGCACCCCCTCCAGGACATCGGGGTCCACCCACGCGTGAGCGGTGCTCTCCAGGGCCTTCTGGGCGCGAACGGTCAGCAGTTCCGGATTTCCGGGGCCGGCACCAACGAACAGGACGCGGCCTGTCCCCTGCGGGGTAAGTCCGGAGGTAGTCATACTGATCTTTTCCATGTCATTTCGGGGCAGTTCCGAGGGGAACGCTCTTTCGGGCGGCGGGGTGAGGCAGCTCGCGGTACCCCACCCTGGGGTTCTGCGAGCCCACTGTTAGCTCTCGCGGGCCTCCGCCACGAGCTCTGCGGCTCCGGCGTCCAGCAGGATCCGGCCGATCTGGGCGCCGATGCCGGCGGCAGCCGCGCGCCAGTCGCCCGCCAGGTCAATGTCCACGGTGCGGGTCTCCAGCAGCTTGCGGGAGCCGTCGATGGCGAACACACCACCGGTGACGGTCAGCTGATTCTGCTCATCATTCAGGGTCGCGTGCGCGGCCACCGGGGCGGAGCAGCCCGCCTCCAGGGTGGAGAGCACTGTGCGCTCGCCGACCACGCAGGCGTAGCTCGGGATGTGGTTCTGATCAGCCACGGAGTTCCAGGCCTCCTCATCATCCGCGCGGACCTCCACGCACAGCGCGCCCTGTGCCGGGGCGGGCAGGATGAGCTCCGGGTCGATGGACTCGGCGGCCTTGTCCAGCCAGCCGACGCGCTCCAGCCCGGCGCGGGCGAGGATCACGGCGTCCAGGTCGTCGCCGACCCGGCCCATGCGGGTACCGATGTTCCCGCGCAGCGGCAGGATCTGCAGGTCCGGGCGCAGGGCGCGCAGCTGGGAGACGCGGCGCGGGGCCGAGGTGCCGACCTTCGCGCCCTCCGGCAGCTCCATCAGCTTCTTGTTATCCACGCTGATCAGGACCTCGCGGGAGTCCACGCGCTCCGGAACCACCGCGCGGAAGCGGGCGTCCGGGGCGGTCGGCAGGTCCTTGAAGGAGTGCACCGCCACGTCGCATTCGCGCTCGTCCAGTGCGGTGCGCAGCGTCTCGGTGAACACGCCCACGCCGACCTTCGCGACCGGGATCTGGGAGGCCTGGGAGGCATCGCCCGGGGTGTGGACGATATGCAGCTCGGCCTCGTAGCCGGCGTCGATCATGCCTTGGCGGACATGGCCTGCCTGCGTGGTAGCCAGCGTGGAGCCACGCGTACCGACGAGCAAACGGCGGTTATCGGTCATCGTCTTTCCCTCCTGGGGTCGAGGCCTGAGTCAGGTCCTGGTAGGTCGAGCGGTACACGGCCCGCGCGGTGGATACTCGATTTTCTTGCGGTTTCTGCTGCTTTCGCTGCCCACTGCCCGCGTTCGCGCCCTTCACCGCGCTGACCTGCTGGGTCATGCCGGTCGGCAGGTTGAACAGCGCAGCCAGGGCATCGGGGTAGCTGACGGACTGGCCTGCTGCGGAGAGCTTCTTGGCCTGCACCGTCGGGGTGTGCAGCAGCTTTTCCACGAGGCGGCGCATCGAGCGGTTCACGGCCTCGCGGTCCTCGTCGGACATCCCCGGCGTCTGCCGCTGCAACGCGAGCATCTCGTTGCTGAGCGCGTCCATCGCTTGCTGGCGCAGCGCCTTGACGGTGGGGACGACGGCCTGGGCGCGCTGCTGCTCCAGGAATCCCTCGAGCTCCTCGGCGACGATGCCGCGGGCGGCGCCCTCGTCCTCGATGGTGTCCTCGGTCATCCCGGTGAGTTCTTCGATGTTGAGCAGCGCGACCCCCGGCACGTCGGCCGTGGCCTGCTCGATGTCGCGGGGCATGGACAGGTCGATGAGGACCTGCTGGCGCCCCTCCCGGACCTGCTGTGCAGCCTTGATGTCCGCCGCACTGACGACGGTGCCCACCGCACCCGTCGCGGAGACGACGATGTCCGCCCCCGTCAGCGCCGCGGGCAGTTCGTCCAGGCCGATGCCGCGGGCCGGCACGCCTGCCTCCACCGCGTGGGAGGCCAGCTGCTCGGCGCGGTCGACGGTGCGGTTCGCGACGGTCACGTGCTCGATGCCGAGGCGGCCCAGGTGGGTGGACGCGAGGGAGGCCATCGCACCTGCACCGATGACGACGGCGCGGCGTCCGCTCAGCGCGTCGCTGCTGGCCTCCGGGATCCCGAGCACGGTCAGGGCCTGGTCGAGGGCGAAGCTGACCATCGAGGAGCCGGCGGAGTCGATCTCCGTCTCGCTGTGGACGCGCTTGCCAGTGCGCAGGGCTCGCTGGGTGAGGTCGTGGAGGGTGCGCCCGACGGTGCCGGCCTCCTTCGACTCCTCGTAAGCGCCGCGGAGCTGGCCGATGATCTGCTGTTCCCCCAGCACCATGGAGTCCAGGCCGGAGGCAACGTTGAGCATGTGCTCCACCGCAGCGTCGGAGTAGTGAACGTAGAGGTGCGGTTCCAGGTCGCCGTCGGCGAGCCCGGAGTAGGTGGCGATGGTGTCCACGATGTGGTCGAGGCCAGGGTGGAAGGCGTTGGCCACCGTGTAGAACTCCATCCGGTTGCAGGTGGACAGCACCAGCGCCTCGGAGAGGGAGTCGTGATCAAGCAGGGCGTTTTCCAGCTTGGGAAGGTCAGTGTCGACCATGGAGACCTGCTCGAGGAGTGAAACCGGAGCGGATCGGAAGGAAAGCCCGACGAGCAGCACAGCGGCGGAACCGGTATGGACGTGCCCAGCCATCGGTCTTGCGTGCCTCCTCGCGAACCCGGCTCATTGCCCGGGTCTTGGGGCCGCCGACGGTGGGCCGAATGCTCCCCCAGGGGTGGGGGTGATGCACCGCAGCCGACGAGGTCGGTAGCCAGATGCTGCCGATGGGCGCAGCTCCCCTGCCGACGCTTGTCATCGGCTCTTCAACAGCTACCTACGGTATCCCTTAACCGACCCCTATGACAAAACAGGCATAGCCGACTGTTATAGAGGCCGGACGTTGGGCGCGGCGCTCAGCCCGCCGTCATGTTCTTTGGCGCGCCGCGTTCCGGATTTAGCGCTCGAGCGCAGCCGCGAGCTCTTCATTGTCGACTTCCCAGCAGGCGAATTCCTCGTCGTCAATGAGGACGACGGGCACGCGGTCACCGAATTCCATCTTCAGCTCCGGGTCCTCGTCGACGTCCACCCGCTCCAGCACGGCGTTTTTCGCCGCGACGACCGGGCGAATCTGTTCCCAGACCCGGGCGCAGGAGCCGCAGGTTGCGCGGGTTAGGAGGGTCACGGTTTTCTTCTCATCACCAGTCACGGATTCAAAGGTACCTTGGTAGCCGTGGGCGAGATTAAGTCAACAGCTTTCCGTGTCAGCGAACCCATCCAACCGATCCAACACAACCTTTCCCCCGTCACCCCAGCACAGTTAGAAAGCGGCCGAGCCTCCGTCCATGGGGCATGGTTGGCCGCTGGCGGCACGATGCGATTGTGCCCTCCAAAGGCCGATGTGCCGCAGAATCCCAGCACAGCAGCATTCTTTGACCTGGACAACACGATAATCAAGGGGGCTTCGACCCTCTGGCTGGCGTTGGGCCTAGCCTCCCGGCGTTTCTTCACCGTGGGGGACGTCGCGGGCTTCGCGTGGAAGCAGGCGAAGTTCATCCTCTCCGGCACCGAGAGCCAGCCGGATATCGCTTCTGGCAAGCAGCGGGCTCTCGAGATCGTGCGCGGCCGCAGCGAGGCAGAGGTCGTGGCGCTCACGGAGGAGATCTGGGAGAACACGATTGCCCAGCGGATCTTCCCGGGCGCTCGCGAGCTCGCCGAGGAGCACCTGGAGGCAGGCCACAGCGTGTGGCTGGTCACCGCAGCTCCGGTACAGCTGGCGCAGGTCATCGCCCGTGCCCTGGGTTTCACCGGGGCTTTGGGCACGGTTGCGGAAGTCTCCGATGGGAAGTTCACCGGCCGGCTGGTGGGAGATATCCTGCACGGGCCTGAGAAGCGGGATGCCGTGGCCGCCCTCGCGGAGCAGCAAGGCTACGACCTTTCGCGCTGCGTGGCCTACTCGGATTCCTATAACGACATGCCTCTGCTCTCGTTGGTCGGGCGAGCCGTCGCAGTCAATGCGGACCCCCGCCTGGCGGATGCGGCCCGGGCGCAGGGCTGGCCGACGGTGGAGTACCGTAAGCACGATCCGAAGCTCACGCTGCGGGCGGCCGAGGCCAGCGCGACGGCAGCGGGCGTGCTGGCAGCCGGGGCGGTGGGGTGGTTTCTCCTCCCCTCCCTCACCGGCGCACTCTCCCGGCGCTAGACCCCGGCGCCCGCTACCCTCGCTCGTTTCCTTCAGCGCGGGCCCTCCAGCTTCCGGCATGAAGCAGCACAAAGCCCCAGCGGGGCCGGTTGGCTCCCACTGGGGCTCGTGCGACGGCATCGCAGCCGCCTCGTCGCGAGAGTTGCCTCGCGAGCCGCGATTCGGACGCGTGGCCCGGTACGGCTTACTTGCCCAGCTTGCGACGCTGCACGCGGGTACGCTTCAGCATCTTGCGGTGCTTCTTCTTGGACATGCGCTTGCGGCGCTTCTTAATCACAGAACCCATCGTGGGCACCTCACTTCAAATTGTTGAAAACTCGTATGCCGCGCCATCGCGACGGTTCCGCAGCCCCGGTAGGCGGCTGCCGCCCGGAAGTCAGCGAACAAGGCGAGCCCTACGCTTCAGCGCTTTATTACCGGGTGACCCGGGAGCTCACATAGGACACGAATTATTAAATTCTACCGCTCCAGTGGCTGAGCGCACAAAAATCGGCCCATAAGGGCCGGTTTTCTACGCTGCGATAGTGGCACTAACCCCCGATTCCTATGGCGCTGCGGCCGCGGCCGGGGAGGGTTTCTAACCAGTCTGCCCCTCGGAGGCGTCGTAGACGGACGCGCCGAGGTACTCGCTCACTGCCTGCTCGTGGACGCGGAAGGAGCGGCCCACGCGCACCGCTGGCAGATCGCCAGCGTGCACCAGGCGATACACGGTCATCTTCGACACCCGCATCAGCTCTGCGACCTCAGCGACGGTCAGAAAGGTTCCTTTGTCGTTTCCACCCATTGGGTTAGCCATAAAAGTCTTATCTCTTTCTTCACACGGCCCCGCGCTGCAGACTTCCCCTTCTGCAGGACGTCACGCGGCCACGCTTTCCTCACCACTATAACGTGAACCAAGTGACGCTTGCGCATTCAGGGACGAATCTGTCGAAAGTGCTATTTGTTTCTTTTTGTGACTTGGGTTGACCAGTGCAAACAGTTCGGCACCCACCACCCCCACCTCAAGTTTCACTTGAGGCTCTCCCCGTCCCGGAAGTCTTGAAATTACAAAAAGAAGCCCGCCGCCCACTGCGGCAGGCCCCGTGGTGCGCCCCCTCACGCACTATCCTTAACCCCCTTACGCGCTATCGCTCCGCACCCCCACGGTGCGCCGCCTCCCCCACGGCGCCCCTTGGTGCCCCTAGTCCCCCTTCGGTGGGGCGCCGAGCTCCACGGACCGATCGCGGCATGCCTCCATCGCGCGGAAGAAGGCACGGCGCAGCCCCTCCTCCTCCAGGGTGCGGGTCGCCATGGACGTCGTCCCTCCCGGGCTGGAAACCTTCGCCCGCAGCTCCACCGGGCCGTCGCCGCCCTCGGCGAGACCATTGGCCATCATCTGGGCCGCGCCCTCCGCCGTGCTGATTGCCAGCTTCTCGGCCAGCGCACGAGGCAGACCCAGGTTCACCCCAGCGTCCACCATCGCCTCGGCAACGAGGAAAAAGTAGGCCGGCCCCGACCCGGATACCGCCGTGACCGCGTCGATGTCCTTCTCCTTGACGACCACCGCGGTGCCCACCTTGGACAGCAGCTCACGCACCGTTTCCAGCTGCTCCTTGGTCGCGAAGCGGCCACCCGCGATCGCGCTGGTTCCCTTGCCGACCAGCATCGGAGTATTCGGCATCACGCGCACCACCGGGGTGCCGGCGGGCAGCACATTCTCCATCGCACCGATGGTCACACCGGCGGCAACGGACACCGCGACCGTCGTGGCGTCGTTATCGTCCAGCTGTTCCGCGACCTCGTCGAACACGGACAGCGTGCCGTCGGGCTTCACACAGTTGAAGAGGACGTCCGCTTCCACCGCGGCGGTGACCGAGTCCTCCGCGGTCAGCACGCCGTAGCGGTCCGCCAGCTCGGTGAGCCGGTCCTCGCTGCGGTTCGCGACGATGATGTTCTTCGGGTCAATTCCGTCTGCGACGAGCCCGGCGATCAATGCTTCGCCGATGTTCCCGCCGCCGATGATTGCGATTCGAGTCATGCCTTCCAGGTTGCCAGGCCGTCGCGCTGATTGCAGCACTTGTGTGCCACTCCCCCGATTTCGGTGGTCTCCTCGTCCCGTTTCTCAGGACGTCGCCCGCTAGCGCCACAACACCCTCGCCCCAGCGTGGCGAGTGCAGCTAAAAGAAAAGCGCGCCTCGCGGCGCGCAGAAACTTAGATGCTCATGATCAGCCGTGGGCCGATGGTGAGCACCAAACCCACTACGAAGGTGAGGATCATGATGAGTTTGTCGCGGTGGCGCAGCAGCGCGTGCACCACGCCGACCATCACGAGGGTCACCGCGAGGGCGAGCACCAGCACCAGCACCGCTGGCAGGGAGCCCCACAGGAGCTTGAAGCCGAGGAACACGCCAATGCCGACCAGGATGGCCGCGATGGCCTGGCCGATGAGGGCTGGCCAGGAGATGGTGTCATCCTCGTACTCGATGACCTCGTCCTCGCCGAGGGTGCGCTGCAGCTCTTCGAGCTGTTCGGGGCTGTGGAACTCCTCCGGCGCGGGCTGCCCGTCCTTGTGCTCTGCATCGGACCCCCGCGTGGCAGCGGCGGTCCCGGCTGCACCGGCGGTGGCAGCAGCTGCTGCGACCCCGGCACCGGAGCCCTTGTGCTCAGCGTCCTTGCGATCAGCGCCCTTGGCCGGCGCCTTCGCATCCGAAGCGTTCTTTGTCGACGCAGCCTTCGCGGCCTCGGTGCCCTCTGCCTGATCCGCGGTGACCTTCGTGATCAGGGCCGTCTGCTCGGTGGAGGGCTCGGTGTTCTTCTTCGCTGGCGCGGCCTTATCGGTGACAGCCGGGATCTCGGAGGTCTTTTCTTCCGGACGCTGCGCCGGGACCTCGCGGCGGTCAACGATGGCGGTGCCAGCGGGAGCCGCGGTCTTTGGCTCAGGCTTCTTCTGTTCAGCCTTCTGGGCCGCGCCCTTCTTGGTCTTGTCCTCGGCAGCCTTCTTGGCAGCGGCCTCCTTGGCCTTCTTCGCCTTCTCGGCTTCAGCCTTCTTGGCCTTCGCTTCGGCAGCCTTCTTCGCCGCAGCCTTTTCCTCTGCGGCCTTCTTTGCAGCGACCTCCTTGGCCTTCTTCGCCTTCTCGGCTTCAGCCTTCTTCGCCGCAGCCTTTTCCTCTGCGGCCTTCTTTGCAGCGGCCTCCTTGGCCCTCTTGGCCTTCTCGGCCTCAACCTGCTTTGCCTTTTCGGATTCAGCCTTCTTGGCCTTCTCTTCGGCCGCCTTCTTTGCGGCAGCCTCCTCGGCGGCCTTAGCCTGCTTAGCCTTTTCGACCTTCTCGGCCTGCTTGACCCCGGCCTCAGCCCGATCCGCCGTGGGCCGCTCACGCTTGTCATCACCCGGCCCGGGCGCGGTGGAAGCTTCGCTCTCGGTGTCCTCGACGACTGGGATCGTACCGGTCAGCTCGGCAACGGAAATGCCACCCTCGTCGAGGCTGCGACGGCGCCGGCGGCGGCCGCTATCAGAAGAGGTGCGACCGCTGCGGGCTAGCAGTTCCGCGACCGTAAGCTTCTCACTCATCGAATGTTCCCATCAATGTCCACGTGAACATACAAATAACTGTTTCGCATAGTATACGAAGCGCCATTTTTGGTTTTGTTCATTCCACACCCTAATGGCGCTGGGAAACTAAGAAAAATCTTCAAACGCCACATCCGTGTGGTGGAAGATCATTCCCTCACGTAGCGCCCATGGGCAAATGTCCAAGGAATCCAGGCCCAGCTTGCGCATCGCCGCCTCCGCGACCAGTGCGCCGGCCACCACCTGGTGGGAACGTTCCTGGCTCACTCCCTCCAGCTCCGCCCGGTCCGCCGCGGTCATGCGGGAGATGAAAGCGATGAGCTGCCGCAGCCCAGGCTGGGTCAGGGTGCGCTTCACCCGTGGCCCCGCAGAGCTCGGTGCTGCACCAGTCAGGCGGGCAAGCATGCGGAAAGTCTTGGAGGTCCCCACCGCCACATCGATGGGACCGGCCCCCTGGAATTCCTTGATATTGGCGTCCAGCTGATCCTCGATGAACTCCCGCAGGTTCTTCACGGACTTCCGGGACGGCGGATCACTGTCGAACCATTCCCGGGTCAGCCGCCCCGCACCCAGGTCCAGGCTCAATGCCACATCCGGGCTCTCTGTGGTCCCCACGGACATCTCCAGAGAACCGCCGCCGATGTCGAGGTCGCAGATACGGCCGGCCGACCAGCCGTACCAACGGCGAACCGCGAGGAAGGTCAGTCGAGCCTCTTCCTCTCCCGTGAGGATTTGCAGCCGCACGCCGGTGGCGTCCTCGACAGCGTCCAGCACCTTTTCGGAATTATTCGCGGAACGGATTGCCGACGTCGCAAACGGCAGCAGCTCCTCACAGCGGAACTGCTCCGCCATCTCCGAAGCCAGCCCAACGCCACGCGTGAGCTTATCGATCCCCTTCGAGTTGATGTTCCCCTTCTTTGAGAGGTACTCCACCAACCGCATGGGAGTTTTCCAATTACTCATGGGAGTTGGCGGGCCACCGTACTGGGCATCCACAACCACGAGGTGAACCGTATTACTGCCAACGTCCAAGACACCTAATCTCACGTTTTCAGCCTATCGGGTCTACGGTGGATTGCGTGAGAAATAGCGAGCCAAATTCCCCCCACCCCATCGCGTCCGGCTATCCAGACGGCACCCCAGCTGACCTTTCGGTGCGCCGCGGCATCGAACTGCCCGGCGATTACCCCCGCGAATGGCTGGAATTCATCAACCCGGCCGACTCCGAGCACATCATCCAGATCGACCTGACCTGGCTGATGTCCACCTACCGCTGCCGCTTCGGTACGGAGGCCTGCCACGGCATCGACGTCGCTGCCGACCCGGGCGTGGCCTG
>DYZK01000017.1 GCA_020741275.1 Corynebacterium urealyticum | reverse complement strand
GACAAGGTCCTGTACCGCTACTGGGACTACAACGACTCCGCCGAGGGCGTGCTTCGCGAGTACACCCGCGCGGAGATCAACGCCCGCATCAAGGCTGTGTGTGTGCGACTGCAGCAGGTCACCAACCGTGGCGACCGGGTGGCCATCCTCGCCAATAACTCGCCCGAGTACGTCTACAGTTTCCTCGGCATCATGTACGCCGGCCTGGTGCCGGTGCCACTCTACGACCCGACTGAGCCCGGCCACGCTGACCACCTCACCGCGGTGCTGGATTCCTCCACCCCGGTGGCCGTCATGACCAACAAGCGCTCCGCCACCGCGGTCCGCGAGTTCTTCGCCGACCGCCCGGCCCCGGAGCGCCCGCGCGTGCTCGTCGCCGACGCCCTGCCGGACAGCCTCGCTGAGCAGTGGCAGAACCCGGCCGAGCTGCTGGCCAAGCATCCGGAGCTGGCGCCGAAGAGCTCCGACGAGGCGTTCCTGCAGTACACCTCCGGCTCCACCCGCACCCCGGCGGGCGTGGTCCTGACCCACAAGTCCATCGTCACCAACGTGCTGCAGATCTTCATCGCGGTGAAGCTGCAGCCGCCGGTGCGCATCGTCAGCTGGCTGCCGCTGCACCACGACATGGGCCTGATCCTCGCGACCTTCGCCTCCATCCTGGGCCTGCCCTTCGACCTCATGAGCCCGCGGGACTTCCTGCAGAACCCGGCCCGCTGGATCAAGCAGCTCGACAAGCGCGACGACGAGGAGAACATCTACACCGTCGTCCCGAACTTCGCCCTCGAACTGGCGACCCGCTACGCCAACCCCGCCGACGAGGCGAACGCCGAGCTGCTCGCCGGCCTGGATCTCTCCCGCGTCGACGGCCTGGTCAACGGCTCCGAGCCGGTCACCCACGCCTCCGTGGAGCGCTTCCTCGACCTCTTCGCCAACTACCAGCTGCGCCGCGACACGATGCGCCCGTCCTACGGACTAGCCGAGGCCTCCCTGCTGGTCACCACCCCGCAGACCGACAAGCGGCCGTGGACCCAGTGGTTCGACCGCGAGCAGCTCGCGGGCGGCGCCGCCGTGGCACTGCCGGAGGGCGACGAGGCTGCCATGCCGCTGACCTCCGTCGGCCAGGTCTGCCCGTGGCAGAGTCTCTGCATCGTGGATCCGGAGACCGGCAAGGAGCTCGCGGACGGTCAGGTCGGTGAGCTGTGGATCAACGGCGAGAACACCGCCACCGGCTACCTCAACCGCGAGGAAGAGACCACCTACACCTTCCGCAACCACCTGCCTGCGGACCACCGCCTGCCGGAGAACTCCCGGGCGGGCAAAGCGCCGGAGGATAACTGGATGCGTACCGGCGACCTCGGCGTCATCGTCGACGATCAGGTCTTCATCACCGGCCGCCTGAAGGACCTCGTCATCGTCGCGGGCCGCAACCACTACCCGCAGGACATCGAGGAGACCGCCGCCGCTGCGACGTCCCACATCAGTCACGGCGCGGTCGCAGCCTTCGCCGTGCCGGGCGCCGAGCTCGGACAGGACGTCGAGGGCCTGGTCCTCCTCGCGGAGCGCGCCCCGGAGGCCTCCCCTGTGGAGGATGGGATTGCGGCTAACGACATCCGCGCGGCAGTGTCCAAGATCCACGGCCTGAAGCCGGCGGATATTCGCATCGTGGATGCTGGAAACATCCCGCGCTCCAGCGCCAATAAGATCGCCCGCCGTGTTGCGGCGAAGGCCTACTCGCAGGGCCAGTTCAACTAGAGTTAGGCGGCTCGTCCGTTAGGATGAAAGATTCACTAGGACGCGCCGCATTGTAACGAGAGGAATCACCCGGTCACCATGGCAGAAGATAACGTGGGTCGCGCTCAGCAGGACCACCCCCGGAGCGAATCCGAGCTCCGGCAGTGGCTGCACAACTGGGTTTCGGAAACCACCGAAACCCCGGAGGCGAAGATCCGCGACGATCAGCCACTGGAGGAATTCGGGCTCTCATCCCGCGACGTGGTGATCCTCTCCGGGGAGCTGCAGCGCATGACGGGCCTGTCGGTGGACGCCACCGTGGCCTATGAGCACAACTCAATCGGGGCGCTCGTCGACTACTTGAGCTCTCAAAGCCAGGTGAACAACCCGGCGGCAGCGCCCGCAAAGAGGCGCGCCGTGGGTGGCGAGCAGGCGCCGGGGGAGCGGGACATTGCGGTCGTCGGCATGGCCGGCAGCTACCCGGGTGCCCCGACCACCGACGAGTTCTGGGATCTGCTGATCGGCTACCAGGACGGCATCGGCGAGCTGCCGGAGGGCCGCTGGTCCGAGTGGACAGACAACCCGGAGATGGCTCGCCGCATGGCGGACGCGCAGCTCACGGGCGGTTACCTGCCGGATTTGGCGTCCTTCGATGCGGAGTTCTTCGGGCTCTCCCCGCTGGAGGCCGCGAATATGGACCCGCAGCAGCGCATCCTGCTGAAGCTGACTTGGGAGGCCCTTGAGGACGCGCTGATCCCGGCGAACTCGCTGCGAGGGGACAACGTGGGCGTGTTCATGGGAACCACGAATAACGACTACGCGAACCTCATCATCGCCGACCCGAAGGTCGCCCACCCCTATGCCCTGACCGGCAACTCCTGCTCCATCGTTGCTAACCGCATTTCTTATGCTTTTGATTTCCGGGGGCCGTCGGTGGCTATGGACACCGCCTGTTCCTCCTCGCTGGTGGCGATCCACCAGGCGGTGGGTTCCCTGCGTAATGGCAGCTCCGAGGTCGCGATCGCCGGTGGCGTGAATCTGCTGGCCAACCCCTTCGCTACCGTTGCCTTCTCCGAGACCGGGGTGCTGTCCCCGACCGGCAAGATCCACGCCTTCTCCGAGGACGCCGACGGCATCGTGCGCTCCGACGGCGCCGGCGTGATCGTGCTCAAGCGCCTCTCCGATGCGGTGGCAGCCGGGGATAACATCCTCGG
>DYZK01000016.1 GCA_020741275.1 Corynebacterium urealyticum | reverse complement strand
GTATTAGCCGATCGCGTTGTGCTCCCAGGCGGAAAGGCCCGCGGTCGCACCGGTACCAGTGGCGATCACGATCTGCTTGAACGCCACGGTGGCGCAGTCACCAGCGCCGTAGACGCCCGGCACGTTGGTCTTGCCCTTGGCGTCGATGACGATCTCGCCCATCTGGTTCAGCTCCACGCCGGAGCCCTCCAGCCACTTGGTGTTCGGCAGCAGGCCGATCTGGATGAACAGGCCGGAAAGCTCGAGGGTTTTCTCCTCACCGGTGGTGCGGTCCTCGTACTTCAGGCCGGTGACCTCCTTACCGTTGCCGATGATCTCCTTCGTCGCGGCGGAGGTGACGATGTCGACGTTCTTCAGGCTGCGCAGGGTGTCCATGAGGACGTCGTCGGCGCGGCAGGTGTCTGCGAACTCCAGGACGGTGAGGTGGTTGACCACGCCGGCGAGGTCGATGGCAGCCTCGATGCCGGAGTTACCGCCACCGATGACGGCGATGTCCTTGCCCTTGAACAGCGGGCCGTCACAGTGCGGGCAGAAGGAGACACCCTTATTGCGGTACTCTTCCTCGCCCGGCACACCCATGAGGCGCCAGTTCGCGCCGGTGGCGACGATGACCTCGCGGGCCTTGAGGGATGCGTTCTCGCCGAAGTGGACGGTGCTGAGCTCGCCATCCTTGCCCGGAGTCAGGCCGGTTGCGGACTGTGCCTTGATGACGTCGATCTCGTAGTCGTTGACGTGCGCCTCGAGGTTCGCCGCGAAGGACTGGCCATCGGTCTTCGGGACGGAGCTGTAGTTCTCGATGGACTGGGTGTCCAGCACCTGGCCGCCGAAGCGCTCACCGACGAGGCCGACGCGCAGGCCCTTACGGGCGACGTAGATCGCGGAGGTCGCGCCTGCCGGGCCCTGACCTACGACGAGGACGTCGTAGGGCTCCTTCTCATTGAGCTTCGCGGCCTCGCGCTCGGCGTGACCGTCGTCGAGGCGGGCGACGAAGTCCTGGATGTCCATGCGGCCGGAGGCGAACTCCTCGCCATTGAGGTAGACGGTCGGGACGGCCTGGATGCCCTTCTCGTTGACTTCGTCCTGGAAGAGGGAGCCTTCCACTGCGGTGTGCTTGATCCGCGGGTTGATGACGGACATCGCGTTCAGTGCCTGCACCACGGTCGGGCAGTTCTGGCAGGTCAGGGACATGTAGGTAGTGAACTCGAAGTCCCCGTCCAGGGCTGCGACCTGGTCGATGAGGTCCTGCTCTTCCTTGATCGGGTTACCGCCGACCTGGAGGAGGGCCAGCACCAGGGAGCTGAACTCGTGGCCCATCGGGATGCCCGCGAAGCTCACGCCGACGTCGCTGCCTGCACGCTGAATGGTGAAGGAAGGCTTGCGCTCGTGCAGTTCGTCGTCCTGGCGGGCGGTGATGTTATCGGAGAGTGCTGCGATGTCCTCGAGCAGCTGCTTGAGGTCTGCGGACTGGCTGCGGTCGTCGAGGGAGTAAACGAGCTCGACCTTCTCGGTGATGCGGTCGACCAGCTGGCTGAGCTGGGCCTTCAGGTTGTCATCTAGGAGCTTCTTGGCCATGGTTAGCTGCCTCCTTCAAGGCGTTGTGTGTCATGCGGAACGGTTTTGGCAGTGATTTATGAAAGCTTTTTGGGTGCCGCGGGGTGTGCGGCGAAGGGTAAAGGAAAGGGCGGGCGGGCAGTGCGCCCGCCCGCCCTTAGCATTCGCGGCTGCGAGCTTGAGCCGCTTAAAAGATCTGAAAGCTAAAGGCTAGATCTTGCCAACAAGGTCGATGCCCGGGGTCAGGGTGTCCTGGCCCTCTTCCCACTTCGCCGGGCAGACCTCGCCTGGGTGCTCAGCGACGTACTGAGCAGCCTTGATCTTGCGGACCAGCTCGGAAGCGTCGCGGCCGATACCCTCGGCGGTCTGCTCGATGTACTGGATGATGCCCTGCGGGTCGACCAGGAAGGTCGCGCGGTCGGCCTGGCCGACGCCCTCGCGCATGTTCTGGAAGTTGCGGGTCAGGTCGCCGTTGGAGTCGCCGATCATCGGGTAGTTGACCTTGCCGACCTCCTCGGAGGACTCGTGCCAAGCCTTGTGCACGAAGTGGGAGTCGGTGGAGACACCGTAAACCTCGACGCCCATCTTCTGCAGCTCCTCGTAGTGGTCTGCGAGGTCGCCGAGCTCGGTCGGGCAGACGAAGGTGAAGTCGCCTGGGTAGAAGAAGAAGACGGACCACTTGCCGAGGACGTCGTCCTTGCTGACCTCGGAGAACTCACCGTTGTGGAAAACCGGGTTCTTGAAATCCAGAATCTCAGTGTTGATCAGAGACATATGAACTTCCTTCCTGCATTGTCGCTTGAATTGTCTGCCCTGTGGTGACCGGGCGCGCAGGCCGGTGGTGGCCTGCGGAATTCCCGGGGTGGGCATTCACTATTTAAGGGTACCTAGCTGCGGCGGGCTTCGCTGCCGGAGCTTCTGCCCATTAATATAGCAGAACCTTTTAATAGTGCAAGCCCTAATAGGGCGGGATTATTAAAAAGCTTCCGTCATTGCTCTGCTGGCGGGCTGAAGATCTTGCCACGCGAGCACTGTGTGCGGCGCCGCCACGCGACCGCCTTGTGCGTTTTGCAGAGTTTGATGCCGGAAATTGATGGAAAAGCGACATCAAACTCTGCAAAACGGATTAGAGAGTGGGGGGATTGGGGGATGGGCGCGGGATTATAGACCGTACGGTCTCGCCGGATAGGTGCGGGCGTATGTCCGTTTAGCTGTACAGAAGCGCGTTTCTGGGCGCAAAGTAGACCGAGTGGTATGTTTTTCGCTTTACAAACTTCCGGTGGGGCGCTAATGTTCCCGGGCATACATAGACAGATCGGTTCATTACTGACAGAAAAGAGAGACACATGATCATCACCGGCCTCGCACTCGGCGTGGTACTCGGATGGGTTATGCAGCGTGGCAGGTTCTGCGTCACCGGCATGATCCGCGATATCTTCCTCAATAAGACATGGCGTGGCTTCACCGCCCTGCTTATCGTTATTGCTGTTCACGCCGTGGGACTGGCGGCTCTGACCACCGCCGGGGTCATCGCCCCGGATTACAAGGAATTCGCCCCACTGGCCGTGACCCTCGGTGGCCTGCTCTTCGGTGCGGGTATCGTGTTGGCGGGCGGCTGCGCCTCCGGGACCTGGTACCGCTCGGCCGAGGGGCTGATCGGCTCCTGGCTCGCGCTGATCTTTTACGCAGGTAGCGCCGCCGCCATGAAGGGTGGCGCGCTGAACTTCCTCAACGAAGGCCTGCGCAGCTGGACCCTGCCGCTGACCACCATTAACTCCTCCCTGGGGGTCTCCGTCTGGTGGCTGGTGATCCCATTCGCCATCGGTGTCGCCTTCCTGACCCGCCACTTCCTCGCCGAAGAGGCGGCTGCCCCGAAGATGGCCACCCTGAAGCCGAAGAAGACCGGCCTGGCGCATATCCTCGCGGAGAAGCCCTGGCACTTCTACCCAACCGCAGCCATCATCGGCGTGCTCGGCGTGATCGCCTGGCCACTGTCCGCCGCCACTGGCCGCAACGACGGCCTCGGCATCACCAGCCCGTCCTCCAATCTCTCCAAGTTCCTCATCAGCGGTGAGGACACTGTGGACTGGGGCGTGCTGCTGGTCCTCGGCTTGCTGGTCGGCGCATTCTTCGCCGCCAAGGCCTCCGGCGAGTTCCGCCTGCGCCTGCCGTCCGCTACCCAGGCCGTGCGCTCCGTCTTCGGCGGCATCCTGATGGGTGTCGGCGCTTCCGCTGCCGGCGGCTGCACCGTCGGTAACGGCATGGTCCAGACGTCCCTGTTTAGCTACCAGGGCTGGGTTGCGCTGCTGTTCATCTCCATCGGCATCTGGGCAGCTGCCAAGCTGTGGCTCAAGCCCACCGACGCCGTCCCGGGCCAGAGCGCACAGCCGACGCAGAACACCCCGAAGGCTGACGCTGTGCCGACCGTCGCCGCACCAGCCGAGGCATCCGCAGAGGCTGCCGACCTGCAGTCTGCTGGCGCCCAGTACGGCTTCCAGACCACCGGCGTGGCCCTCTTGGAGCGTCCGCAGGTTACAACGGCCGCCGGGTCGGCGTCCCAAAATACCGGCACCACGACGGGCCTGGAGCTAGTCGGGGACCGTACCTACAAGCTGGACTCCCTCGGCGCGGTCTGCCCCTTCCCGCTGATCGATGCGAAGGCCGCCATCGCGCAGCTGGAGGTCGGCGACTCCCTGCAGATCGACTTCGACTGCACCCAGGCCACCGACGCCATCCCGCGCTGGGCGGCCACCGACGGTCACGAGGTGACGAACTTCGAGCAGACCGACGACGCTGGCTGGACCATCACCGTCAAGAAAGGTGAATAGTCCGCAAACTCCAGTGAAAAACTAAATAAAAGCCCCAGGGGTGGATGGTTGCTCCTTGCTAACTTTGGAAACCAAAGTAAGGGAAGGAAGCCACCGCATGCGAGCGAGAAACCAGCACGCACAGCCACGGGAAGCCGGCACGGCGTCCGCAGGAACAACCCGCCCCGAGCACAACACCGGCCGTGCTGGCCGGGCACGCAGCGGCGCCACACTGCACGGCAGGGTAGACCTGCGTAGCAACGTGAACCTGCGTAGCAGCATGAAACAGCGCAGCGCGATGGTCTTTGCCATCGCGCTGTTGCTGTCTCTAGCCGGGATCGTCGTTCCCTTCGGGCAGCCCCAGGCCGCGGCGGAGGCCAAGGATATCCCGCCGACCATGCTGATCCTCGACGCATCCGGCTCCATGATGGCCCAGGATGCAGGCGGCCAGACCCGCCTGGACGCGGCGAAGGAAGCGTCCAAGAATTTCTCCCACTCTGTCTCCGAGGACTCCGAGCTGGGTTTCATGGTCTACGGCACCAAGGTCGGCAATTCCCCGGAGGAGCGGGAAGCCGGCTGTAAGGACGTCACCACCCTGCTGCCCGTGGGCAAGGGCAACGCGAGCAAGATCTCAGGTGAGGTGGACAAGGTCAATGCCTCCGGCCACACTCCCATGGGCCCGGCCCTGAAGCAGGCCGCCAAGGAGCTGCCCAACGAGGGCGAGCGCTCCATCGTTCTGGTCTCCGACGGCGAGGACACCTGCGCCCCGCCACCGGTCTGCGACGTCGCCAAGGACCTGCACAAGCAGGGCATCGACCTGACCATCAACACCGTCGGCTTCCTCGTCGACCCGGCTGCACGCAAGGAGCTGCAGTGCATCGCCGAGGCCGGTGGCGGCGAGTACCTGGATGCCAGGGACGCCGAGTCCCTCGCCGAGTCCATGAAGGTTCTGGCGACCCGCACCGCCCAGACCGCGGAGTCCAACGCCCCGGAGCTTAAGGGCGGGGACGACGCCGAGTCCGCCACCGAGGTTCCGGAAGACGTCGAGCTCTTCTCCACCCCGTTGCGTGAAAAGTCCGCCGGCGCGAAGGATGACGAGGACGGCGCCGAGTACTTCAGCACCCCCATCGCAGAGGGTGAGCGCCTCGCGATCGGCGTGGCTACGATGCCGCCGCCATCCCAGGGCAGCGAGCTCGGCCACGGTAAGAACTTCTCGGTGAAGATCGAGGTCGACGAGCCTCTGTGCTATCTCGCTAACGATAGCGATGTCGGAATCATTGACTCCAACGGCCCGTTCTTCGCTTCGTGGACCACGCAGCAGGCCGGCGAGGACTGCCCCGCCGGGGACTTCCGCTTCAAGGTGGTGCGCACGAGCGGCCCTTATAAGGGTAAGGAAATCCCGGCCGAGGTCTCGATTAAGCGCCTGCCGAATGAGGACCTCTCTGAGGTTCCGGAACCCTTCGCGGCGGATAAGGCCGAAAACCGCAAGGAGCCGAGCGCTGCCGGCAAGCCCCGCAAGGTGACCCCGGGAGCATGGTTCGACGACGCCACCGAGCTGAACCCGGACGCCAAAGAGACCGTGAGCGCGGACATCGTCCCGGGTGAGGCGCACGTCTACAAGATCAAGACTGACTACGGCCAGCAGCTCCGCGGCGGAATCAAGGTCACCAGCGAGCCGCCGAAGGACCACTACGCAGAGATCAAGCAGCTGGATATCAACGTCCTCAACTCCGCCCGCCAGAAGGCGGCGAACGCGGAGAGCATCCACGTCCAGGAGGGTGAGTCCAAGGCCTTCGGCAGCCCCGCGCGCGTGAACTACCGGAACATGGTGGGCGACGGGAAGGAACAACGGAGTGACGTCGAATCCCAGAAGGCCTGGCTCGACGGCGAGCAGTACATCGTGATCTTCCTGAACAAGAGCCTGAAAGCCGGCGCTAACCACGACATCAGCAAGGAGAAGAACGCCACCGCCACCTACGAGCTCACCACCGAGCTGGTGGGGGAGAAGATCCCCGGCCCGAGCTTCGAGAAGGTCTCCAATGACACGGAGATCGAGCAGAGCGAGAAGGCGGAGGAGCCGAAGGAGACCGAGCAGGCCGCTGCTGAGGAGGATAGCTCCATCAACTGGTTCCTGATCGGTGCGGGCGTGCTCGTGGTGCTCGCCGTGGCCCTGGTGGCCCTGACCCGTCGCGGGCGCTAGAGCTCACGGCGCTGGAGCTGACAGCGCTAGAGCTGACAGCGCTGGAGCTCACGGAGTCCAGCGCTAACGTCCGACGGTAGGGCTCAGGCGGGGAGGTAGTTCGCCGCCGCCCTGGAGCCAGCTCAACCAGCACCAGCTCAACCGGAGGTTAAACACAAGGAAGCCCCGGCCCTGCCACTGAATCATTCTCAGTGGCAGGCCCGGGGCTTTAGCTATGCCCTGGTAATACCAGAGGAGCAGTCGCGGGAAGCTTCTGAAGAGCTTCCCGCACGCACCTGTTAGCTCTTCAGGGAGCCCAGCGGGGTGAAGCGCTCGCCGTACTTCGCGGCCAGCTCCTCGGCGCGGGCGACGAAGCCAGCAACGCCGGTGGTCGGGTAGTCCCCGCCGTCCACATCAGCCTTCTTGCCCTCTGGCAGCGCAGCGGCGGCCGGGCGAGCGTAGTTCTTGATGTACTGGCGGGTACCGCCAGTCCACGCCGGGAAACCGATGCCCATGATGGAGCCGATGTTGGCATCCGCGTCGGACATCAGCACGCCCTCGTCGATGCACTTCTGGGTCTCCAGAGCCTCGGCGAAGAGCATGCGCTCCACCAGGTCGACCAGAGCCGGGCCCTCGGCGGAGATGGACTCCAGGCCGTGGCCGGCGGTCGCGGACTCGGCGTCCGGGACGGTGGCGGACCCGCCGCCCAGCTCGTCCCACAGGCCGCGCCACAGACCGGTGCGGCGGCCCTCCTCGTTGTACTCGTAGAAGCCCTTGCCCTCGAGCTTGCCCGGGCGGTCGTAGACGTCCAGCATCTTGTCCACGATCTCGGTGACGCCACCGTCGTCGACGGAGATGCCGGCAGCCTCCTGCGCGGCCTTGGTCTCGGCGCCGATCTTGCGGGCCAGCTTCAGGTTCAGCTCATCCTGCAGCTGCAGCGGCGGTGCCGGGTAGCCAGCCTGGCGGCCAGCTGCCTCGATGACGGCCGGATCGATGCCCTCGGCCAGCATGCGCATCGCCTCGTTGAGGAAGAAGCTGATGACGCGGGAGGTGTAGAAACCGCGGGAGTCGTTGACGACGATCGGGGTCTTGCGGATCTGGCCGGTGAAGTCCAGGGCCGCAGCCAGGGTCTCGTCGGAGGTCTCCTCGCCCTTGATGATCTCCACCAGCGGCATCTTGTCGACCGGGGAGAAGAAGTGGATACCGATGAAGTCCTTCGGGCGCTTCACGCCGGTAGCCAGCTCGGTGATCGGCAGGGTGGAGGTGTTGGAGCCCAGGACGCAGTCCTCCGGCACCGCTGCCTCGATCTCTGCCCAGACCTTGTGCTTGAGCTCGGTGTTCTCGAAGACCGCCTCGATGACGATGTCGCAGTCGGAGAGGTCGGAGTAGTCCACGGACGGGGTGATCCGGTCCAGCAGAGCCTTCGACTTCTCCTCGGTGGTCTTGCCGCGCTTCAGCGCCTTGGCCTCCAGGCCCTCGGAGTAGGCCTTGCCCTTCTCCGCTGCCTCCAGCTTGATGTCCTTGAGGACGACCTCCATGCCGGCCTTCGCGGCAACGTAGGCGATGGCGGCGCCCATCATGCCGGCGCCGACCATGCCCAGCTTCTTGAACTGCTTACGCGGCACGTCCTTCGGGCGGGAGCCCCCGCCGTTGCAGTACTGCAGGTCGAAGAAGAAGGCCTGCATCATGTTCTTCGAGGTGGAACCGGTGACGAGCTCCACGAAGTAGCGGGTCTCGACGCGGGTAGCCTCCTCGATGTTCTTCAGTTGCAGACCCTCGACGGCTGCGGCGAGGATTGCCTTCGGCGCCGGCATCGGCGCACCCTTGATCTGCTTGGTGACGTTGGCTGGGAAGGACGGCAGGAAGGAGGCTAGCTTCGGGTTGGTCGGGGTGCCACCCGGGACCTTGTAGCCCTCGGTGTCCCACGGCTGCTTCGCATCCGGGTTTTCCTTGACCCACTTCTTTGCGGCGTCGAGCAGCTGATCGGCCGGGACAACCTCGTCGATCAGACCGGCCTTCAGCGCGTCCTGGGCGCCGAACTGGCGGCCGGTGGTCAGGACCTTCATCAGCGCGTCCTGCAGACCCAGCATGCGGGTCACACGGGTCACGCCGCCGCCACCCGGCAGCAGGCCGAGGGTGACCTCCGGCAGGCCGACCTTCAGACCCTTGGCGTCGGAGGCGACGCGGTGGTGGGTGGCCAGAGCCAGCTCGAGGCCGCCGCCGAGGGCGGTGCCGTTGATGGCTGCCGCGACCGGCACACCCAGGGTCTCCAGGGCGCGCAGGTCGTCCTTCATCTGGTCGATCTGCTGGGTCAGCTCGGCGGCATCCGCCGGGGTGGCCTTGATCATGGACTTGATGTCGCCACCGGCGAAGAAGGTCTTCTTCGCGGAAGCGATCACAACACCCTTGACCTCGCCGGCCTCGACGGCCTCCTTGACCTTCGCCACGGTGGTGGTGAGGTCGTTCTGGAATGTGGTGTTCATGGTGTTGACCGGCGCGTTCGGGTCATCCATCGTCAGGGTGAGGATGCCATCGGCGTCGACATCCCACGCGAACATATTGTTGCTCATTGATTCTCCTGTATTCGAATCTTGCAGTTAGGCAGTGTCTTCAGTGCTTAAAGCGACTGCAGTGCTTGAACTGTCGGGTGTCGATCGCTTAAACGCGCTCGATGATGGTGGCCACGCCCATGCCGGCTGCGACGCACAGGGTGATCAGTGCGTAGCGGCCGCCGGTGCGGTGCAGCTCGTCGATCGCATTACCGGTGATGATCGCGCCGGTCGCGCCCAGCGGGTGGCCCATGGCGATGGCGCCGCCGCTGATGTTGAGCTTTTCATCCGGGATGTTCAGCTCGCGCTGTGCGCGCAGGACGACGGAGGAGAATGCCTCGTTGATCTCCCAGACGTCGATGTCCTCCGGCTTCAGGCCGGCCTTGGCCAGTGCGGCGCGGGAGGCCGGTGCTGGTGCGGTGAGCATGATGGTCGGCTCCACGCCGGTGGTGGCGACGGAGACGACGCGGGCGCGCGGCTCGAGGTCCATCTCCTGGCCTGCCTTCTCGGAACCGATGGCCAGCAGGGCTGCGCCGTCGACGATGCCGGAGGAGTTACCGGCGTGGTGCAGGTGGTTGATGCGCTCGAGCTGCGGGTACTTGGTCTGCGCGACGGCGTCGAAGCCGCCCTGGTCGCCGATCATGGCGAAGGCCGGACGCAGGCCGGAGAGGGACTCCACGGTGGTGCCCTGACGGATGGTTTCGTCGCGGTCCAGCAGCACCTGGCCGTTCTGGTCCTTGACCGGGACGACGGTGCGGTCGAAGCGGCCCTCTTCCCAGGCCTTGGCGGCACGCTCGTGGGAGCGGGCGGCGAAGGCGTCGAGGTCCTCGCGGGCCATCCCGTCGAGGCTGGCGATGATGTCCGCGGAGATGCCCTGCGGGATGAAGTCGTTGTAGAAGTTGGACTCCGGGTCGAGGGCGAGGGCGCCGCCGTCGGAGCCCATCGGCACGCGGGACATGGACTCTACGCCACCGGCGAAGACGAGCTCGTCCCAGCCGGAGCGCACCTTCTGTGCGGCGAGGTTGAGGGCGGTCAGGCCGGATGCGCAGTAGCGGTTGACCTGCAGGCCGGTCGCGGAGTACGGCAGGCCGGCGTTGAGTGCGGCGGTGCGGGCGATGTCCATGCCCTGGTCGCCGACGGGGGTCACGCAGCCAGCGATGACGTCGTTGATGCGCGCCGGGTCCAGGCCCGGGTTGCGCTCCAGGATGGCCTCGATCAGTCCGCTGAGCAGGCTGACCGGCTTGACGGTGTGCAGGGATCCGCCGGGCTTACCCTTTCCGCGGGGTGTCCGGACGGCGTCGTAGATGAAGGCCTCAGGGGCGCCAGAGTTGCTCGTCATGACAGTCCTTTGGTTCCTATCGTTTGAGAAATGTGTCCTGCATCACTCTAATCTATTTCGATCCGATAGTTGTACTTTTATTCTCTTCTTTTTAGGACGTCAGTTCCCGCCGCCCCGCGCCGCCGCCAGCTAGGCCTTCCGGAACACCAGAACCAGGTTGGATACCGCGAACTCCCGAAGTAGTGGAACCCGAACCATCCACCATGCCCACCAGGGGTGATAGCGCGGGAATGCCGCCACCAACTCTGCGCCGCCTGCGGCGGCAACCCGCTGGCCGTATCGCAGGCCATCGGCCGCGGAGACGTTGAACAGCGACTCGCCCCAACGATTCTTCGGCGGCTTACCCATCTTCTTCTCGTAACGCCGGGCCGCGAACTCCCCGCCCACGTAGTGCTCCCACAGCCCGGTCTCGTGGCCGCCGAAGGGGCCGAGCCACACCGTGTAGCTGTAGATCATCACCCCGCCCGGCTTGGTGACCCGCAGCATCTCGTTGGCCATCACCCAGGGCTCCGGCACATGCTCGGCGACATTTGAGGAATAGGTGATGTCGAAGGCCTCGTCGATAAACGGCAGCTCCATCCCGGAGCCCCGCACCGAGGAGGCCAGGGTGATACCCGCGGCTGCCATCTCGCCCACGTCCGGTTCGCAGGTCACGTACTCCGCCCCCGCGTCGCCGAAGGCGACACCGAAGTAACCAGGCCCGCCACCGACGTCCAAAATCTTGGAGCCAGGGAGCTCCCGGCCCGTCGCACCGCGCCACAGGGCCTCGATGAGCCCCACCGTGTCCTCGGCGAGGTGACCGTAGAAGATGTCGGGGCGCGTCTGCTCGTAGCGGAAGTCCGAAAGCAGGCCCACCGCGCGCTGCAAGCTCGCTTTCGGGCGCCAAACGCGCAGGGCTGAATTGCCCGCGGGGGCGGTGAGGGCAGTGCTGACGCGGCGGAAAAATCGCCGGGCGGGGTGCGCGGAAGTCATGGAAGGAATTGTGACATAACCAGAAGTGCTTGGGGGTGAATCCGGGTAGGGTGTGATGCACAATGAGTCGTTCCCTAAAAGTAATATTGTTGTGCTGGCGCGACACCAACCACCCGGAGGGCGGTGGTTCGGAGCGCTACCTCGAACAGGTGGGGCAGTACCTCGCCTCCCAAGGTCACGAGGTGATTTACCGCACCGCTTACTACCCGGGAGCGAAGAAAACCGAGCACGTCCAGCGCGACGGTTATTGGCTGAAGTTCTCCCGCGCCGGGGGAAACTTGAGCGTCTATCCCCGCGCGCTGTTGGCGCTGCTGGCGGCCCGGCTCGGCCTGCGGGTCGGCGCGATCGGCAAGATGGGAACCCCGGACGTGGTCGTCGATACCCAAAACGGTGTGCCCTTCTTCGCCTCCCTCGTCGCCGGGGCCCCCACCGTGGTGCTCACCCACCACTGCCACCGCGAGCAGTGGTCCGTCGCGGGCCCGGTGCTCTCCCGGATCGGCTGGCTCGTGGAATCCAAGATCTCCCCGCTGATCCACCGCCGCAACCGCTGGGTCACGGTCTCGCAACCCTCGGCGGAGGAATTCGCCGAGCTGGGCGTGCCGGCTGAGAACTTCACGATCATCCGCAATGGCATCGAACCGGTGCCCGAGGCCGCGCGCGGGCACAGCGCCCAGGAGGGGGAGGATAAGCCCGTCTACCTGGTCGCGCTGTCCCGACTGGTGCCGCACAAGCAGATCGAGCACGCTCTCGACTGCCTCGCCGCCCTGCAGCGGAGCCACCCCAACCTGCGCCTAGACGTCATTGGCGACGGTTGGTGGTCGGAGAACCTGCGCCGATACGCCCAGGAGCTGGGGGTGGACGGCAAGGTGGTCTTCCACGGCTACGTCAGCGAGGAGCTCAAGCACCGCATCCTGCAGCGCGCCAGCATCCACGTCATGCCCTCCCGCAAGGAAGGCTGGGGGCTCGCGGTGATCGAGGCAGCCCAGCACGGGGTGCCCACCGTGGGCTACGAGTCCTCCGCGGGCCTGCGGGACTCCATCGTCGACGAGGAGACCGGCCTGCTAGCCACCTCCCCGGGCGGGCTGATCAACGCCGTCGAACACTTGCTGGACGACCCCGCCCTCTGCCGGCGCATGGGGCAGGCCGCCGAGCGGCGGGCAGCCCAGTACTCCTGGGAAAACACCGGCCGGGCCTGGGAGGAGCTGCTGCAGCAGGTGGCGAAGCCCCGGGAAACCGAACGGCAGGACTAGCCGGACACTTCGGCGACCAGGGCGCGTCGGCGCGCGTCTCGCCGCGCCTGGTCCAGCGACCATAAGCCCGCGCCCAGCGCGGCCAGCTGGGTGATCCAGTACAAGGCCATGCCCGCCACCGCGGGCGTGGAGGGTTGCCTAGCGCCAGCCCCGTCTGGCTGCGGAATGCGGTAGAGCTGCATGCCCTCGACTTCCTCCACCATCGGGTACTCGGCGAGCAGCTCGTCGAGCTGCTGGTAGTCCTCCTCGTTGCCACGCATCAGCGGCCGGTCGGCGATCACCCAGCCCACGCCGCTGGCCGCCAGCGTGTCCCGACCCGCCATCGCGTTCTCGATCAGTCGGATCGTGTCCTGGTCCCCGTCGACGAGCTTGCCGTCGACGATGAGGAACTGCGGATCCAGCGGCTGACCCGGCAGCGTCTTCAGCGCCGGGGTGAGGGTCGGCTCGCCGTCCTCACGCAAGCGGTAGTTGCCCGGCGGGAAGAGCAGGATCTTGCTCCGCGGCACACCGGAGATCGTCTCCGAGAAGCTCGCCCACGCCGGGGAGATGCGCTGCGGCGCGGTGGGGGAGACGTCCGCGGGATAGCCCGGCACCGTCGCGATCACCAGCGCGCCGACTGCCAGGGGGACTACCCCGCCCGCCAGCCGGACGCCGGCGGGGGAGAGCTCCTTGCTGGCGGATACCGCGCGCTGTCGCAGGCGCTCCATGCCCACCGCCAGCAGCAGGATCAGGCCAGGCATGGCCAGCCCCACGAGCTTGTGGGTATCGCGGAACAACGCCACCCCTGGCGCGTGCGCCACCAGGAAGCGCATCAGTGGCAGCCCCACGGGGGTTGCGAGCAGCAGGGGAACCGTGAAGGCCACAGCGGTGAGCACCGCAACACCCCGGTACACCCGCCACAGCTCCGCGATACCCCAGGCCGCGAAAATGAAGAGCGCGAGCCCCGCCAGCGCCCCGAGCAGGCCGCGGGAAGGCGGGATCGCGCCGGCATTCCAGATGCCACCCAGCCCCAGCACCGAGACCACCGTGCCGAGCGGGCCATCCGGCCCCACCGCGAACGCCTCTGCGCCGTTGGCGGTGGACCGGGAGGGCGTGCCATTGAGCAGGGTCACCAGCAGCCAGGGGGCAGCCAGCGCGAGGCTGGTGAGCAGCACCAGGGCGCGGGAACGCACCGTCGGGCTAAACACCAGGGCGACGATCGCGCCCAGCACGAGCCCGGCCGGGGTCAGCCCCGCGAGGCTGATCAGCAGCACCTGCGGGCCCCGGAATCCCCTCGCCGCGCAATAGGCGATCGCGGGCAGCAGCATCACCGCCAGCGCCAGCGACCACTGCCCCTGCAGCAGCCGCTCGATGACGTACGGGTTCCACACCACGAACAGGCCGCACACCAGCTGGGCAGCTCGGTGGGCGCCCGCCATGTCGCGGGCCATCTTCACCGCGCCGAGAATCCCGCAGGCTGCCGCGATCAGGACGAAGGCCGCCGCCAACGTGGTCGCGGGGATGAAGGGGGAGAAGACTCCGAGGATCGCGTCCTGCGGCAGTGCCCGCGGCGAGTAGTCCCCCTTGCCGAGCACCAAGTCATTGGTGCTGAGGTTGAAGGGCACCATCATGTCGCGGAGCATGAAAGCCCGGTCCCGGGAGGGGACGAGCCCCCACCAAAAGGGCCACAACGTGCTGGCCGTGACCGCGAGGATAAACAGCCCCAAACCCCATGCCGGAACACGCGGGATGGACTGGCCAGCCTCACCTGTGGCCAGTTCCCGCGTCGGAGAGAAATCCAGGGAAAAGCTCACAATACAAGTTTAAGCCCGCCCCGTTGCTGCGAAAGCAGAAACGGAAAGCGGGCTTAAAACGTCAGGCGCCTAGATTTTGGCCTAGCTCTTACGCGGTGCGCGCTGCAGCCACAGGCCGACGAAGAGCAGGAACAGACCCAGCAGGCCGGCGATGATCGGAACCGTGGTTCCCATCGTCTTGATGGTGCTCAGGCCCTCCTTGGCGGTCACCATCTGGCCCTCCTTGGACTTTTCGTCCCACTGCGCCGGCAGGTACATCGCGGTGCGCTTCGGGTTAGCCAGCTCGCGTTCCCGGTTCTCCGGCTTCGCGATCTCCTTGGCCTCCTCCTCGTCCTGCGCGTAGAACATCCAGATCTCTTCCGCACCGTTGACGATCACGCCGGTCTCCGGCTCGATGCTGATCTTGCGGTTGACGGTGTAGTAGCGCTGCATCTCGACGTCCGGGCCGGCGTCGGACTCTTCGTCCTTGTCCTCACCCTTCTTCGGGTTGCGGATCTCGTCGTCCTTCAGTCCCCAGACCTTCGCCGGGAAGGTCAGCTTCAGCGAGGACAGCACGCCCTCCTCCGCAGCGGTCAGGGAGCCGTCGGACTCGAGGTACTTCTTCTGTGCGTCGTACAGCGGGGTCGGGTCGATCGTCTGCTCGAAGGTGTAGATCTTCTCGCCACCCTGCTCGCCCTCGTCGACGAAGTCGATCGGGTTGGTGGTCAGGGTCTGGGCGTCGAAGTACGGGTAGGACTTCCGGTCAGCCCCCATCGGGAACTGATACTGCAGGCCCTTACGCACGAACTCTGGCGGGGTGTAGCCCTCCGCGTCCTTGCCCTTCGGCGGGGCCAGGTTCAGGGAAGAGATCGGGTCAGTCACCGGCATCTGGGTCTTGCGATCCAGGGTGACGCGGTCGATGGTGGCGGAGAGCAGGTTATCCGGCTCGTCCTTATCCGTGCGGAAGACGGTCTGGCCAGCCTCCAGGGTGACCCGCTTCTTATCGCTCGGCTCCTGCGCGGTGGTGAACCTCTGGGTCTGGATTTCGACGTCGTTCCAGATGAAGCACGAGACTTCCTTGTCGTCCCCCTTGCACTCCGGGCGGTTCTTCTTATCCCCCACGGGCTTGCCGGCTGCCAGCGCTCCCGAGTCGAGGATGCGAGCCTCTGCCGGCTCGGTGTTCGTCGTCGACACGACGTCCAGCGGCATAACCTTGCCCTTAGGGACGACGTAAGTCGGAAGGGCGATCGCGAAGACCAGCAGCGCTGCTCCCAAAACGATCGAGATTAGGGAGATGGTTTTTCTCATATGACAAGTCCGTTCAGTGTCCTTGAGGCCTCTCTGCCCAGAGATCCCTCTTACAACAACGTGTTCGCCATACTTTAACCAAAAATGAAAGTATGTAAGGGGAAAGAAACAAAAAATTCTCTGGTTTTATCGCTATCCGCCGACTTCAACCCTAAAGCGCTCGTCGGCTGCCTAAAATGAACGGCCAGGAACCCGCCCGCCACGGTGGTTTTGATCCACTGGCGCGCCCATGACTGCACCGAGGAGGGTGAGTATGCGCTCTGCGTCCGCGTCGGCCAAGACCTCAGGGAGGGGGTCGTCCGTACCGTCTGCGATGTCGTCCAGCGCAACGACCGGGGCCGCAACGACGTCGTCCTCGGGAACCGCGGCACCGTCGGGAACCGCGTCAACGTCGACGACGGCCCACCCCAAGACCCCCTTCCTGCCCTCCCTGGAGGGGCTCCGCGCGATCGCGTGCTCGGGGATCATCATCACCCACGTGGCCTTCCAGACCGGCACGGACACCGGTTCGCTAATCAACCAGATCATGGCGCGCACGGACTTCTTCGTCCCCGTGTTCTTCGCCCTCTCCGGCTTCCTGTTGTGGCGCCGCCAGCACGTGCAATTCCGGAACCGGCGGGGCGTGGCCAGCTACTACGTCAAGCGCCTGGGGCGCATCATGCCGGCCGCCTGGGTGATGATGCTCTTCGTCTTCCTCTTCCTGCCGGTCGCCGATAACCCTTCTGCCAAGCAGATCGTGGAGAACCTGCTCATGGCGCAGGTCTACTTCGCCGATGGCCTGGTCGGTGGCATGACGCACCTGTGGTCACTGTCCGTGGAGCTGACCTTCTATCTGGTGCTCCCGCTGATCGCCCTGCTGATTGGGAAGCAGCCCCGCTGGCGCCGGGTGCTCGTCATCGCCGCGCTCGGGCTGATCAGCTACTACTGGGCCTTCCTGCCGCCCTTCACCGGGGAGCTGGAGCCGGGGCGGGTGAACCCGCACACGATGCCACCGGCGTTCGCGGCGTGGTTCGCGATCGGGTTTCTCTCCGCGGAGGCGGAGGCCTGGGTGCTGGGCAACCCGGAGCGCAGCCACCGGTTGGTGGCGGCGCTGTACCGGCTGCGACCACTGTTCTGGCTGATCGCGCTGGCGGCGCTGGTGGTCGCGGCCCTGGACGGCCCGCAGGGGCTGGTGCAGGCCACCCCGGCCGAGTTCGCGCGCCGCACGATCTACGGCACGGTCTTCGCGGCTGCCCTGATCACCCCCTATGCCCTGGCACCGCGCTCGGCATTGCTGGAGTCCGCACCCATGCAGGCGCTGGGCCGCTGGTCCTATGCGATCTTCCTCTGGCACATCGCGATCCTCTCGGTGGTCTTCCCGCTGCTGGGAATCCCGATGTTTAGCGGCAATCACGTCCACACGGTCATCGTGATGATCGCGACCTTCGTGCTGACCGTTCCGGTCGCCGCGCTGAGCTATGCCTTGGTGGAGGAGCCCGCCCGGGTGGGGATCAACAAGATGTGGGCGAAGTACACGGCGAGCACAACCGCCAGCAGCGCCAGCTGAACCACCCAGGAGTCCCCGGCGTAGTGGCGGCTGGTCCACGGGCCCTGCGCCGCGAGCACGGCTGCCAGGAATGCGCCCAAGCCGGCGACGATGCGCAGCACGCCCCCGGTCGGCAGGGATCGAAGGATTGGGCGCTGCTCGGCCCTGCGTTGGAGGCCAGGCCGGGCGAAGGCCAGCTGCAGCAAGGCCAGTACCACCGCGAGTACCAGGCCCGGGACGCCGGCCAGCAGGAATGCCAGGGCAGCGGTGGCGAGCAGCGCTGCCCCGCGCTGGACCCGGTTGAGCGGGGTGGCGCTGTGACCTGTGGCGCCGGCCCCGGTCTGAACCGCGTGGGCAGGCTCAGCGGATACCTCGCCGGCCGCCGCGGTGACCTCGCCCGAGTGCTCCGAAGCCCCAAGCGCTGCTGGTGCTGGGGAGCCCTCCCGGGCGCCCAGCCGGCGGCCGCGCCGCTCCGTCAGCGCCCAGGTCAGCACGACCGCGAGAGCCAGCACCAGGCCCGCAGCCAACCAGGCCTGGTAAAAGCCGGTGGCCGCGAAGCTGAGCGCGATCGTGCCACTCACACCCGCGGGAACCACCCAGCCCTGCTGCCAGCCGTTTATAACCATCGGGTGTAGGCGAATCTCGCGGGAGCCCTCGGGGTCCTCCACATGCAGGGTGGCCACCCGGCCCGGGTTGGCGTTGGAAGGTAGGAACACCACCCTCTGCTCCGAGGAATGCCCCAGGTGGAAGCGGTCGTCACCGCCCGCGCCACCGTCCTGGGAGACCACCGGCAGAGCATCAGCCGCGGGCGCCTCGGAAACCGCCTCCGCGTACAGCGGTTCAGCCACGGAGAGAGCAGCCCAGCGCGCCGTCGTGGCCAGGCGGTGACGACCTTCCGAAAGAGAGAGCTTCTCCCCGCAGCGGTAGTCCTCTCCGTCGACGGTGACCACCGCAGACTCCGCGCGCGACGCCGAATCCTCGCAGCCGGCGGTGTGGAGCACCAG
>DYZK01000015.1 GCA_020741275.1 Corynebacterium urealyticum | reverse complement strand
CCATCACCGCCAGGCCGATCACGCCGATCTGGGCGAGCTCGCCATCTGGTGCGCCTGCGGGTGCCTGGTTCGAGGAAAGATTCGGTGCCGAAGGTTTACTCATGATTTCCCAGTTTACCCCGACACTTCGTGGTTAATCTATTGACATGAACGAACACGTGAAGACCATGCTGGAGCTCAGCAGCACTGCCGGCCAGCGTAAGCTCACCGGCGAAGAGCTCGACACCCTTAATGGAATTATCACCGCAACCAACGGGCTGGAAGAGACGCTGGGTGTTCGCTACACCGAGGTAACACCTCATTCCCTCACCCTGCGCCTTGAGGTGGAACCGATTCACCTGCAGCCTTGGGGGATCACCAACGGAGGCATCTACGCCACGCTGGGGGAGACCGCAGCCAGCATGGCCAGCTTCGTCGCCGCGGGCGCGGGCCCGATCGTCGTTGGTACGAACAACAGCACGGACTTCCTGCGGCCTTCGAAGGCCGGCGACGTCATCGTCTCCACCGCGACGGCTGAGCACCTGGGCTCGACCTCCCACCTGTGGCGCGTCGAGCACCGCAACGAGGAGACCGGCAAGCTGCTTGCCCTGACCATGCTGAAAACAGCCGTGATGAATAAGGGGTAAAAGCCCCAAGCAAAAATCCCCGGCCACCCGCCACAAAGGTGGAGCCGGGGATTGTGCTTTCCTAGCGCGCTCGGGGCTAGTGCGGGGACTAGTCGGCGTCAGCCGGGGTGTCGCGCCCCTCACCGAACTTGAGGTTATCGCGCACCTCGAGGGAGCGGATGCCCTTCTCGTCCTCCAGCTTGCGCAGCTTGTTCAGTGCGTTACGGGCATGCAGCTGCTGGCGGGTAGCAACCAGCTGCCAGCGACGGCGGGAAACGGAGTTCAGGCCCCAGCTGAACGCGGCGATCGCGCGGTTGCGGAAGCCGACCAGGTACAGCAGGTGCAGGGCCAGCCACATCAGCCAACCGATGAAGCCGGAGACCTCGGCCTTGTTGATCTTCACCACCGCGTTGAAGCGGGAGACGATCGCCATGGAGCCCTTGTCGAAGTAGTCGAATGGGGCGCGAGCTTCCGGGCTGGTGCCGTTCTCGATCTCGTCGATGATGGTCTTCGCAGCGTACTGACCACCCTGCATAGCGACCTGGGCCACGCCCGGCAGGCCGTTGAGGTTGATCATGTCGCCGATCAAAAAGACGTTCTTGTGCTCGCCCAGGGTCAGGTCCTCGTTGACCATGACGCGACCCGCGCGGTCCGACTCCACACCAGCCTGGTCGGCGACGTGCTTGCCCAGCGGGGAAGCGGCCACACCGGCGGACCAGATCTTGGCGTAGCTCGGGATCGAGGACTCCTCGCCGGTCTTCATATTCTTGTAGGTCACCCCCTCGCGGTCGACGTTGGTGACCAGGGAGTTCAGGACGACCTCGACGCCCAGATCCTCGAGCTTGCGGCGAGCCTTGCGGCCCAGGCGCTTGCCGAACGGCGGCAGAACCTGCGGGCCGCCGTCGATGAGGATAATGCGGGCATCGTTGGTGTCGACCTCGCGGAACTCCTTGGCGAGGGTGCGGTGAGCCATCTCAGCCAACTGACCAGCCAGCTCCACACCGGTCGGGCCAGCGCCGACGACCACGAAGTTCAGCAGGCGGCGGCGCTCCTCCGGGTCGCTGGTGATCTCGGCGCGCTCGAAGGCGCCGGTAACGCGGGCGCGGATCTCCAGGGCATCGTCGACAGACTTCATGCCCGGCGCGAACTCAGCGAAGTGGTCGTTACCGAAGTAGGACTGTGCCGCACCGGCAGCGAGGATCAGGGAGTCATACTCGATGACGGCTTCCTTACCACCCAAGTCAGCGGTGACGTTCTGGCCGTCGATGTCGATGTTGCGGACCTCACCCTTGATCACGCGGACGTTCTCGTCATCCGCCATCAGCTGACGGATGGAAGGGGCAATCTCACCTTCAGACAGGATACCGGTCGCGACCTGGTACAGCAGTGGCTGGAACAGGTGGTGGTTGGTGCGGTCGATGATGGTGACCGCGATGTCCTTGCCCTTGAACTTCTTTGCCGCGAACAGACCGCCGAAACCGCCGCCGATAATGACAACGTGGTGGCGCTTACCTGCTGGACCAAGGGAGTTGGTGGTCATAGAAAACTAATGCTCCTCAGCACAATATTTTTGGTTTTTGTATTCAAGTTCTCGCTGATATACGGACCCTGTGAGATCCTCACGAAGCGTGCCTCAACAATCTTAATGCTTAAGGCCATCTAAAGCACTTCCGGGATCCACCTGATGTGGGTTGTTTCGTGAGTGTTAATAACCCGTTTGGGGCGCGATATCGGCTAACTTTAGGGATAACTTCACCGCACATCGCCGAGCAGGCCCCGCGAGCACAGGGAGAGGAGTGTCTGATAGTTCCCGTGGAACGTTTCTCCCTCGACCCCTATATCGACCCCGAGCGGTGGCCGCACCTCGCTGAGCTGCCCCGCGGCCGGTTCCTCGGCAAGCGATCCGAGGCTTTTCGCGAGCGGCTGGAAAAGCTCTTGGACGATGAGGGGGTCTCGTTCGATTCCAAGGACGAGACCTACCTCGAGGTACGCGACGGGCTCATGCTCGACCGGGTGGTCGCCCAAGGGTGGCTGGGGCTCGCGGAAAGCTACCTGATCGGGGAGTGGCGCGCGGATCCGCTGGACAAGGTGCTGGAAGTTCTTCTCAGCCAGCCCCTCGAGGCTCCAATGAACACCCTGCTCGGTGGCATTAGTCCACTCAAGCCGCGACATAACTTCGGTTCGGTGCGTGCCGGCGAGCTGCCCGATGGTCTGGTCGAGCTGTACGCGGGAGCCACCCGCGCCACCGCCACCGCGTTATTTGCCTCTGCCGCCCGCACCACGGAAACCGTGCAGGTCGACCGGAGGAGCGGGGAAACTCTGGTGGATGACGAGGAGAAGCCCGAGCCCCGGGGCTTGGCAGGTGTGCGCCGCCGGCTCAGCAAGCCGGAAGAGCCCGTCATTCTTGATGAAACTTGGTACCTCAAGCCCGCCGACGCGCAGCGTCAGGACCTCAACTCCGGGCAGTTGCGCCGCATTAATCTGATGCTGGACGAGGCGAATGTTGGGCCGGGTGACCGGGTCCTCGAGCTCTCGAGTTCCGGCGGTCAGCTAGCGATTCTCGCGGCCCAGCGTGGTGCCTCGGTGAGCGTGCTGACCTCCGATGAGGAGCACGCCGAGGTGGTGCGCTCCCGTGTGCGTCAGGCCGGTGTAGCCGGTGGCGTACGCGTCGAGCTGATCAGTGGCCCGGTGCCCTCGCCGCGGCAGTGGGCAGGCGAATACGATGCGATCTTCTCCACCGAGCGGCTGGAGACCCTCGGCAAGGGCGGTCTGGGGCACTTCTTCCGTGCCGTGGATAGGCTCCTCGCCGACGGGGGCGTGGCCGTCGTGCAGACTCTGGTCGCCACCCCGCAGATGCGCGAAACCGCGCGGGAATCCCTCGACGTGGTGCGCGGCTACATTTGGCCCGCGCTGGAATACTCCCCGGCAGCGCTGATCCGCCAACATATCTTCGCCGCCGGGCTGGACGTCGTTGCCGAAAATCACCTCGGCCCGCACCTCGCAGCGACCCTGCCGATGTGGCGTGCCCACTTCGCCTCCCGCGAGCGCCAGGCGGCCGCCGCAGGCTTCGACGCGATCTACCGCCGCCTGTGGGACTTCCAGCTCGCGCTGCACGAAGCTCTTGTGAGCGCCGGCGACATCGATTGCATGCAATTCGTCATTCGCCACCGCCGTTAAGGCGAGTCGGCCCCGGTTTCCGGGCGACACTGATCGAAGTTCCGCAATTCACGCACACAACCATGTCCTTTGCCTAAACTAACCATCTATATTCGCGCCCCACGAGCCCGTGGAGCCGAGGCAGATGCCCGTAGACAAGGGGAGGACAGTTTGAGTACGCAGTGGAATCCGGACGTCATCGTCGTCGGTGCAGGCCTGGCGGGGCTCGTCACCGCCTACGAGGCCGCAACGAGTGGGTTGAACGTCCTCATCCTGGACCAGGAAAACCGTAACAACCTGGGCGGACAGGCGTTCTGGTCCCTCGGTGGATTGTTTTACGTCGACAGCCCGGAGCAGCGGCTCATGGGGGCCAAGGACAGCGAAGACCTGGCCTGGCGCGACTGGGAGAATTCCGCCCAATTCGAGGACACCCCGAACGACCGCTGGCCGAAGGCCTGGGGCCGGGAATACGTCCGCTTTGCCGCCAACGAGAAGCGCAGCTACCTCAAGAACCTGGGGCTCAACGTTCTGCCCACCGTCGGTTGGGCCGAGCGCGGCTCCGGCGATGCCTCCGGTCACGGCAACAGCGTGCCACGCTTCCACCTGACCTGGGGGACGGGGCCGGAGGTCGTCCGCGTCTTCCGCGATCAGGTCGAGAAGCTGGAGCAGGAGGGCCGCATCCGCTTCGAGTTCCGCCACCGCGTCGATGAGCTGATCACCGGTACCGGGACCGACGGGCGCACCCGCATCGAAGGCGTGCGCGGCACAGTCCTGGAAGCAACGGACCTTCCGCGCGGCGAGGCATCCTCCCGAACGGCCGCGGGGGAGTTCGAATTCCGTGCAGCGGGCACCGTCGTCGCTTCCGGCGGAATTGGCGGAAACCTCGACCTGGTGCGCAAGCGCTGGCCGACTGACCGCTGGGGGCCCGCCCCGGAGAACATGGTCACCGGCGTGCCGGCCCACGTGGACGGCCGCATGATCGGCATCTCCGAAACTGCGGGTGCGAACCTCGTGAACACCGACCGGACCTGGCACTACCCGGAGGGCATGCACAACTGGAACTCCATTTGGCCGGGCCACGGTATTCGCATCATCCCTGGCCCCAGCGCGATGTGGTTGGACGCGGCGGGCCAGCGGCTGCCCAATAACCTCATCCCGGGCGGCGATAACCTCGCGGCGCTGAGCCATATTGGGCGCACCGGGATGGGATATAGCTGGTTCATCCTCAACAAGACCATCGCTGCCAAGGAGTTCATCTTCTCCGGCTCCGAGCAGAACCCAGACCTGACGGACAAGAGCGTGAAGAAGCTGCTCTCCAAGCTTGGCTCCGGCATGCAGGTCGCCGTGCAGGCGTTCATGGACCACGGTGAGGACTGGGTGATCGCCGACGACCTCAGCAGCCTGGTCAAGAAGATGAACGAGCTGGTCGGACCGGATAAGCCACAGGTCGATGAGGAGGAGCTGCGCCGTCAGATCGAGGACCGGGATAGCCAGATCGAGAACAAGTTCTCCAAGGACTATCAGATCAACTACATCCGCACCGCACGCCAGTACCTGGGCGACAAGGTGGTGCGCTGTGCGGCACCGCACGAGTTGATGGACCCGAAGCACGGACCATTGATCGCCGTGCGCTTGAGCGTGCTGACCCGAAAGACTCTGGGCGGCATCGAGACCGACCTGGCCGGCCGCTGCCTCACCAACGACGGGGAGGTCCTGCCGGGGCTCTACGCGGTCGGCGAGGTCGCGGGCTTCGGTGGCGGCGGTATGCACGGCCAGAACGCGCTGGAAGGAACCTTCCTCGGCGGCTGCATCCACTCCGGGAAGCGGGTCGGCGAGCAGCTGCGGTACACGCTGCCTAAGGCGGGCGCCGGAGCGTAGCGCGACCCGAGGGGCAGGACTCACGCCGGTGGGACGACCGGATGAGCGCTGTGCCCCGGTGTAGCGCGGGATCAGTAGCCGGAGATAGATCGAAAGAAAACGGTCAGTGGAGATGTCACCTCAGGAATACAGCACCGGTGTCCCGCAAGGGGACGGCGAGGACGCCCCGTGGCACGAGCTCGACGCGCACCAGTGGCGCGCGAGGGTCGCGGAGCGTTCGGCAGTTGAGGGGGTGCGCGCAGCCCTCGAACGGATAGAGGAGCGAGAAGCGTTCATCAACGCTTTCAGCCAGGTCTTTGCGGAAGAGGCCCTGCAGGAAGCGGCAGAACTCGACCAGCTTGATGCCTCGGAGCGAGGCGCCCTCCACGGCGTCCCCGTGGCCATTAAGGAAGAGCTCGATGTCGCTGGAGCGGTGACGACCTTTGGAACTCGCGCGAACCACACGCCGAAGTCGAAAGACTCCCTGGTCGTCGCCCGCCTCCGCGCAGCTGGAGCGATCATCATTGGCAAGACCCATATGCCGGAGTTCGGTGCCTACCCGCTGACCTCCTCACAGGGCTATGGGGTGACCCGTAACCCCATCGATCTCTCCCGAACCCCAGGTGGCTCCTCTGGAGGCTCTGCCGCGGCGGTGGCGGCGGGGATGGTGCCGATCGCGATGGGCGGCGATGGCGGTGGCTCGGTCCGAATCCCGGCGGCAATGTGCGGGCTGGTGGGGCTCAAGCCGGGTCGGGGAGTGCTGCCCACCGCCCCCTATACCGACCTGTGGAAGTCCCTGGGAACCTCCGGCCCGATGGCCCGAACGGTAGACGACGTCGAGTTGATGCTGTCGGTCCTACGGGACGAGGACCTCGTTCCGTCCGGATCGGGTGGGGCTAGCTGGGAGCGGGCAACGCTTGACCCGGTAGAGCAGCGCGGACGGGATTTCAGCGAGAGGCCATGGCAGGTGGCATGGCTGGAACGGTCGAGTACGCCGTTCATCCCGGTGCCAGCAGCGAACCGCCAGGCGCGGAAGCGTGCCGCAGCACAGCTTGAGGCCCAAGGGGCGCAGCTTCGGCCGCTGTCTGCCCGACTGCCGGACCCCACGCTGCCATTCCTGATCCTCATGTTCGCCGGAATCCGAAGCGAAATCGAGCTATTGGACAACCCGGACCGCATCGAGAAACGTCACCGACTCACCAAACTGGTGGGAGCGCTCATGAGGCCCTCGCTGGTGTCTTGGGCGGAGAGGAAAGCAGCTGCTATTGGGAAAAAGGTTTCGGACATGATGGCCCGCGAGGGGATTGATGCGATCCTCACGCCGACCGTTGCTGACCGGCCTCGCCGAGCCGACCTGTTGGTGGGGAAGGGAGCCATCCGTGCCTCTCTGCTGAGCATGCCCTCGATCGCCTACACGGCGATGTGGAACGTCGCTGGTCAGCCGGCGCTAGCCGTGCCGATGGGGCAGGGAAGTGACGGGCTACCCACGAGCGTGCAACTGGTCGGGCATGTCGGCTCGGAGGAAAAGCTGCTGGATCTTGCCCGTGAACTGGATTGATCCAGGGCGCCGGCCGGAGGGATTGTGTCTATGAACACAGTTTCGCACTATGAAGATAAGTGAATATTAAGCAATACTGGAAAGCGTTCGTATGTGTGATTTCTACGAAAGAGGCTCCCATAAGTGTCCTTAAAAAACACTTTTAAAATTGCATTATCTTTTGTAGGCCTCCTGGTCGGCGCGGGTTTCGCGACTGGTCAAGAGGTCATTCAATATTTCGGCTCCTTTGGACTCTCAGCGCTGTGGGGTGCGTTGCTCGCCGGTGTGCTCATGACGATTGCCGGGGCAGTTATTCTGCAGCTCGGTAGCTATTTTCTGGCGCAAGAGCACCGCATGGTGTTCCGGAACATGTCCCACCCGATCGTCTCGAGGTTCCTGGACCTCGGCGTGACCTTCACGTTGTTTGCCGTGGGCTTCGTGATGCTCGCGGGGGCGGGGTCCAACTTGGAGCAGCAGTTCGGCTGGCCAGCCTGGGTTGGCTCCCTGATCATGCTGATTCTGGTGATGGTCACCGGGCTGATGGACGTCGACCGTGTGTCAAGCATTATTTCCACAGTCACGCCGTTGATCATCGTCGCGGTGCTTTTCGCCTTCGGCTACACGATTTTTAACCTGCCGGAAAACATGGCGGAAATGGGGCAGTTGGCCCAGGGAGCGGAATCGCCGATTAGCCCCTGGTGGCTGTCTGCACTGAACTACACGGGGCTCGCGCTGCTACTGGGGCTCTCGATGGCCCTGGTTATCGGCGGCGCCAACACTAAGCCGCGCGAGGCGGGTGTAGGGGGCCTTATGGGCGGCCTTATCTACATGGCGATGCTGATGATGGCCACCTTCGTCCTGCTCGCGAACTTCGACGTCGTCGGGGACTCGAGTGTGCCGATGCTGAGTCTGATTGACCACATCAGCCACCCGCTGTCCTATGTGATGGTCGTGATTATCTTCATCATGATCTACAACACCTGCATCGGCATGTTCTATGCGCTGGGGCGCCGACTGACAGCCAACCACCGCGATAAGTACCGCCCGGTGTTTCTGGGTGTCTGCCTGGTGGGCTTCGGCGTCAGCTTCTTCGGTTTCGAAGCCTTGATGGCCAATGTGTATCCGATCATCGGCTGGGTGGGGCTGTTGACGATCGCGGTGCTCGTCGCGTGGTGGATCAAGTCCCGCGTGCGCATTCAGCGCGAGGCTAAGTTCCGCGAGCGCGCCACCGAACTGGTGACGAAGTTCCACGAGGGGGAGGAAGAACTGAGCGACACGGATAGCCGCGAGCTTAAGAAGATCGTGGAGAAGTCCAACGTGGGCAACTACGAGCTCGCCGAGGCGCTCACTCGCGAGTACCACAGTGATTCTGAAGATCTGGACGAGGAGGACTCGGCTGATGAGAACCCGGCCGAGACCGGAGAAGCCTCCGAGGATTCGTCATCGGACGCGAAGGAAGCCACGACGGAGATCGAAGAATCGACCCAGGAGCTCATGGACGAGCTCGAGGTCGACTGGGAGCCTGGCGAGGACTCCGAGCTAAGGGAGTCCAAGGGCTCCTAGAGGGGAGACGGATCCCGCTGCATTCGCAGCGGGGCCGCTGGGGCATGGCGCAGATCAAAGCCCCACAAATGTAAAGTGTCATAATGTATATTATCGGACAATAACGGCCAGGCTGTTTGCCAGCAAAGCTGGCGATGATCCCCGTAGCCCTGCGCCTCTGGATCGATCAGAAAACTCTAGTGTGCGCGCCACTACAGGTCTAGGACTATTCTGGTGAATCGCTTATTCGCGTCCTTGACGCAGAATCCGGCGCGCCTCGTGTCCGTCGGGTTCTTCAGTCTCATCGCGCTTGGCACCTTCTTGCTACTGATGCCGTTCTCTGCGCCCGACGGTAACTCCGTCTCGCCGCTCGAGGCTTTCTTTACCGCGACGTCCGCCGTGACGCTGACCGGGCTGGGCGTTCGCGATACCGGCACGGGTTTTACTGCCGCCGGGCAGGTCGTCATTCTGGTCCTCATTCAAATCGGTGGCTTCGGGATCATGTCCTTGACGTCTCTAGCTGGGCTCATCCTCAGTGGCAGGCTAGGACTGAAAACTAAGCTTTATACCGTCGCGGAGCGGCGCACGCTCACCGTTGGCAGCGTGAAATCCACCATATCGGCGCCATCGTTCTCACAGTGATCTGCGAACTGCTTGTTGCGGGCGTCCTCACGATACGAATGTTTATGGGCGGCTATGTCGATAGCCTCGGCTCCGCTGCATGGATGGGTATCTTCCACTCCATCTCTGCCTTCAATAACGCCGGTTTCGGGCTGAACGCCGGTAGCCTCATTCCCTACGTCGGCGATGCATGGATCGTCCTGCCGATCGGCCTGGCGATTGTCTTCGGCGGGCTCGGCTTTCCTGTGCTCGACGAGCTTATCGCGCGGGTGCGCCTGCGCAGGCAGCGGAGGAAACCACCGCGGCTGTCTATGACCGCTCGGATCATTCTCAACGGCACCGCGGTGCTCCTCATCGGTGGCTTCGTGATGTTCTGGGCGCTCGAGCGTAATCATGCATTCGCCGGGCTGAGCAGCGGGGATGCTGCCCTGGCGGCAGTGTTTCAGTCCATTACGACCCGTACCGCTGGTTTCCAGTCCGTGGACTTTGGCGAGATGTCGCCCAATGCCCTGATGGGTACCGACATTCTGATGTTCATTGGAGGCGGATCCGGCGGTACCGCAGGTGGCTTGAAGATCACCACGCTCTTCGTGGTGCTCGCGGCGATCGTGGCAGAAATTAGGGGTGAAAAAGATACTGTCATCGGCGGTCGTCGCGTTGATCACACCGTGATCCGCCAGGCTCTCACTGTCGGTGCTGTGGCAGTAGGTGTCATAACATTCGTTATCGCGTGCCTCCGTACCTTCAACCCTCAGTTCAGCGCCGACCAAATCCATTTCGAGGTCATCTCCGCCTTCGCCACCGTCGGCCTCTCCACCGGCATCACCGCTGACCTCAGCGGTGCCTCGCAGATCCTCCTCTGCGTCCTCATGTTCATGGGCCGCGTCGGACCCATCACCCTCGTCGCAGCGCTCGCCACCACTACCCCGAGCAAGCACTACTCCTATCCTGCAGGCCCTACATTGGTTAACCCACTCGACAAGCTCCTCCCCAGCGCCCGCCCCATCGATTTGCCACCGGTCGCGATCATCGGGCTCGGCCGGTTCGGTTCCGCCATGGCCGAGGAGCTCCACAGCCACGGCGTCGACGTCCTCGGCATCGACGTCGAGGAGAAGCTACTGCACGACAGTGACCCCCACCTCACCGACTCATTCATCGCTGACGCCACCGACCCCGAGGCGCTCAAGCAGCTCGGAGTGAAGGATTTCCAGCAGGTCGTCATCGGCATCGGCAGTAGCCTCGAAGCCTCGATCCTGACCGCATCCAACCTCGTGGAACTTGGGGTCAAGGACATTTGGGCCAAGGCGGACTCCGATGCCCACGCCCGCATCCTCACCCGCGTTGGTGTGCACCACGTCGTCCGTCCCGAACGGGACGCCGGACGCCGCGTTGCACACCTGCTCAGCGGCCGCTTCCAGGACTACACCGTCTTCGATCAGGGCTACGCGATGATCACCCTAAGAGCTCCCAAGGAGCTGGTGAACCACTCCCTCAGCCGGCACAGCCTGTGGGCGAAGCACCGCGTCCAGCTGGTGGCCGTGCACAGCGGCAACCAGTGGGCACCACCCTTTGCTGACCACCAGCTCTCCCCCGACGACGACGTCATCCTCGCCGGCGCGCCCGCCGACCTGGAGAAGTTCGGCCGGCGTTAGTTCCTAGCCCCGGCGCTAGCCCCAACTTCGGTGCTAGCCGCCCGCCGCCTGGCGGATCTGATCAGCCATGATCACACCGGCGATGCTGAAGTAAATGATAAGGCCGGTGGCGTCCACCAGCGTGGATACGACTGGCGTCGAGAAGACCGCCGGGTCCACTCCCAGCTTCTTCGCGACCAGCGGCAGTACGCCGCCAACAATGCAGGCCCAGGTACAGATCGCAACGATCGTCAACGAAATAGTGAACGCGACCTGCGGATAGTAGAGGAAAGCCAGGATCGGGAAGATCACCGCGCCCAGGAAGACGCCCAGCAGGAAGCCCACCCGAACCTCACGGCCGATGACCCGCAACACGTCCCGGGGTCTGACCTCGTTGACCGCGAGCGCACGCACCACCGAGGATGCCGCCTGCGAGCCCGCGTTACCGCCCGTACCGATCAACATCGGCACGAAGATGCTAAGCACCACCACGGCCTCGAGCACGTCCTCGAAGTACTGCATCACGTTAATCGTGAGGAATGCCGCCAAGATCAGGACGATCAGCCAGACGCCGCGCTTCTTCGCCAACGTCATCACCGTCGCCGTCAGATAAGGCTCGTTCAGCGGCTCGGCACCACCGGCACGGTAGGCATCCTCCGTCACCTCGGCCTCGAGGACTTCCATGGCGTCATCGACAGTGATGACGCCCAGAATGCGGTCCTCGTCATCGACGACAGGCAGCGCCAGAAGGTCCGCTTCCTGGATCAGCCGAGCGGCGTGCTCCTGGTCGTCGTAGGCAGACACACTGTGTTGCTCCTCGCCGAGCAACTCCCCGACCAGCGTGCCCTCAGGTGCTGTGACCAGGTCTGCGAGCTCCAGCATGCCGAGCAGCTTGCGCGACTCATCGGTCACCGCCACTGTGGCCAGCGCGATCGAGTGATGCGGACCCGCGGCGTAGCGCTTAGCGCGCGACTGCAGCTTCTCCAGGGCCTCCTCCCGGGTCGTATCCGGGGTCAGCACCGTGGGTGTGGGCACCATCAGGCGGCCCGCGGACTCTGCTGGGTAGCCCAACAGTCCACTGGTCACACGCCGCTGGGAGTACGGCAGTCCCTGAAGCAGGCGCGAGGCGACCTTCGCAGGCATCTCATCCAGCAGGGACGCCTGGTCGTCTGGGGCCAGACTCGCGAAGATCTCCGTGACGTGGTCGTCCCGTAGCGCCTCGAGAAGCTCAGCCTGGTGCACCGGATCGAGGTACTCGAAGACGTCGAGGGCACGGTCCTTGGGCAGTAACCGGAAGGCCACTGCCTGCTCCGCACCGGAGATTCGGCCGAGTTCCTCGGCCACCACGACGGACGAGCGGTCAGCGAGCCACCGGCTTACTGCGTCGAGGTCCTTATCGTCCAGCAGGTCTTCGAGGAAACGTGCGTTCGATGCCATATCAGTGGCCTCCCTTTTGGACGCTCGCCCACAGTTGATAACCGGTCAGTGCGATCAGCGCGGCGCAGATCGCGGCAAAGAAGTAGTCAAGGCCGGTGCCCTTACTCACGAGCCACCCGCCGAGGGCGAGCAGCACCACAAGCCGGATAACCCGGGACCACAGGAGAAATTGGGTGTTCAATGGTGCTCCTAAAATTGAGCGCGATTGTTGTCGCGCGCGTCCCGCGTGGGGCTTAAGGCTTCTCGAATACGAGGAGCAGGTCGATCGTTCCTTCGTCGGCGATCTTGGCCGCGACGAATTCTGGGGTCTCGATGTCGAAGTCCGAACGCTTGAACGGCACCTTCCCCTGGACGACGACCTTGTCCCCCGTTCGCAGTACCTTCAGCGGTGCGGTGACCTTATTGGACTCGCCGCGGAGGGTGAGATCCCCCGTGACCTCAACCTCGCCGACGGAGCCGTCCTCCGGCACGCTGCTCAGATCCACCGGCTCGGTGATGCTGAACTTCGCCTTCGGGTAGTCCTCCGTGTGCAGGATCGAACGGCGGACGTTGATGTCGCGCTTTTCCACGTCTGAGGAGATCCCCGCGACGCGAACCTCCACGAGGCCCTCCGTGAGGGTTCCGTCCGTGACCTGCAGGTCACCCTTGATGTTCTCCTCCGCGCTGTTATCCGCACGTCCGGAGGTGGTCTTCTCCTGCCCCGGCAGGATCTCGCGGAAGGTATAACCAGCCTGGGTGTGGTTGGCTCCGGCACCAGGGACAATCACCCAGTGGCCGTCCGCTGACGTTGTTGGCTCTGGCCCACCCTCAACGAGGTCGGCGGTCTGCAGACCTCGGTCAGTGAGCAGCTGATACGCGATCGGCCCAACGCCGAACAGGAATGCCGCGATAATACCGATAACACCCAGAGTGATAATTCCCTTGCGCATGGCACCCAGCCTAGTGCTAAGCAGCGAGGATTAGGAAAAGGTGGGGTTCAAGCGCGTCCCGGGCGTTGGGGTTGGTTCAGCTGCTCCGCGCGGTGCGCCAGCTGCACCAGATCCGTAGCCATGCTGCGCAGCTCGGCGGGTTCTGCCTGCTCGTCCATCGCGGTAACGAGGTCCTCCGCCGCGCAGCGGAGTTCGAAGAGCTGGTCGGCCAGTTCCTCCCCGCTCATACTCGGGGTCGACAGCTGGGTGTTTTTCAGCGCGGGGGTATCCGCCGCCGATTGGCTGGCGCGTTGCTCGTAGGCCCGCTGGCGACATGACCGGCTGCAGAATTTGCGTGGCCTCCCCCGCTGCTGGCCGGGCATTTCCTCCCCGCACCATGCGCAGAAGCCCGGCGTGTGGCGGGAATCCTCGCGCGAAGTGGGGGTGCTCATGGCTAAAGATCCTAACCCTTCTGGAAAAACTGGGAACAAAACACGCACCCGGTGCGTTATCTACATTGATGGCGCCCCGGAGGCGCCGCTAGCGAACTTCGGAAGTGAGGAACTAATGGCAGACCGCGTACTGCGAGGCAGTCGCATGGGTGCCGTGTCGTATGAAACCGACCGGGACCACGATCTCGCGCCACGTCAGATGGTGAAGTACCAGACTGAAGACGGCGAAATTTTTGAGGTCCCGTTCGCTGACGACGCCGAGATCCCGCAGGACTGGCTGTGCAAGAACGGCCAGATGGGCACCCTCGTGGAGGGCGAGGGCATCGAATCCAAGCCTGCGAAGCCACCACGTACGCACTGGGACATGCTTCTTGAGCGCCGCTCCCTGGAGGAGCTCGACGAGCTGCTGGAGGAGCGTATCGAGCTTCTACGTAAGCGCCGCCGCGAGGCCATGAAGCTGCTCAAGGAGCAGGAGAAGGCCTAGACCGGCCCTTCCCTTGCCTCAAGACACATAAAGGCCTGGCCACGTAATCAACGTGACCAGGCCTTTAGCGTTGCGCTGTCTGGCTAGCTCTGCAGAGCACGCTCCACGGTGCCGGCGCCGATGCGCGCGCCCTCGCGCATGAGCTGGCGAACCTGGTACACGCGGTGGCGGAAGCCCCAGCGGGTCACCTGAGCCATCGCCTCGCCCACGATGCGGCTGCTCATCTTGGACTCGCCGATCTCGCGCTCGGTGAAAGTAATCGGAACCTCACGCACGTCAGCGCCCTCGTTGACGGCGCGCCATGCCATATCCACCTGGAAGACATAACCTGCGGAATCCACGGCGTCGAGATCCATCCGCTCCAGCAGGTCCCGCTGGAAGGCGCGGTAACCGCCGGTGATGTCGGAGAGGCCGGCGCCCAGCGCCATGGAAGCGTAGATGTTGCCGCCACGGGAGAGGAACTTGCGGTCGGCCGGCCAGTTCACGGTCTTGCCGCCCTTAACGTAGCGGGAACCCAGGACGAGCTCCGCGCCATCGTCGATCTTGTCCAGCAGCAGGTGGAGCTGCTCCGGGGCGTGGGAGCCGTCGGCGTCCATCTCGCAGAGAACCTCATAACCGTTCTCGATGCCCCACTTGAAACCGGCCAGGTAGGCCCCACCGAGGCCGCTCTTACCTTCGCGGTGCAGCACGTGGATGCGGGAGTCGTCTTTGGACATCTGATCCGCCAGCTCCCCGGTACCGTCCGGCGAGTTGTCGTCGACAACGAGGAGATCGACACGCTCCGGCTCGGCTTCCAACAGGCGACGCGTGATGATCGGAAGGTTATCGCGCTCGTTGAAAGTCGGGATGATGACGAGAGTCTTATCGCTGAGCTTCTTCATAATGTGATTAGTTTATCTGCTTTTCTTGCGCGGTGTGGGCCGAGACGCGAGGAAGGCCCCGATTATTCCCAAAACACCTGCGGCAGCCAGCCCCCGTTCCACCCAGGGGCCCGCAGCCACGGACGGCGTGGTGCCATCGCGCAGCGGAATATCGGCCTGCAGGATGTCCGGGCGGAACAGCCGGCTTTGGTCCACCACTTCCCCATCCGGCATAACAATCGCCGAGACACCGGAGGTGGCAGCCACCACGACCGCCCGGTCTGTCTCGATCGCCCGCATCCGGCTCATCGCGAGCTGCTGGTAGCTCATGTCCGTGAATCCGAAAGTGGCGTTGTTCGTCGGACTAGTCAGGAACTCCGCACCATTGCGCACCGCGTCGCGGGCGCTGGCGTCGAAAGAGATCTCGTAGCAGGTGGATACGCCTACGAGGACGTCCCCACCCGCAGCTGGCATCCGCACGACACCAGGCCCGTCGCCGGGGTCGAAGTTGCCCGACCGCTCGACGTTTTCGTTAACGTGCTTGAGGATCTCGCGGAAGGGCATGTACTCGCCGAAGGGCTGAAGGAACTTCTTCACGTGCTTCTCCCCCGGGCCCGGCTCGCTGCTGGTGGCCGTGCCCCAGGTGAGCATCGTGTTTTCATTTCCGATGACGGTGCCGACCATCACGGGCGCGTCGATCGCCGTTACTGCTGAGTCGATGGCGGCGTAGGCATCCGGGTCTTTAAACGGGTTCACATCGGATGAATTTTCCGGCCAGATCACCACGTCGGGGCGCTCAGCCTCGCCAGTTACGACCGAATCTGCGAGCTCATGGGTGCGCTGCACGTGGTTGTTCAACACGGCGCGGCGCTGGGCCGCGAAGTCCAGACCGGCTCGGGGGACGTTGCCCTGAATTGCTGCGACGTTGACCTGGCCCGCGGAGGGCTCCTGGCTGAAGCTCGAGCCGTAGATGACGGAGGCCAGCAACACGATGGCCACCACGCCCGCGTACTGCAGGCGGAGCTTCGGGGCGATCGCCGCCCGCGTTTTGTACGGCGGACGGGCTGCCAAGTAGATGAAGCCACCGAGCAAGACGACCAGGAAACTCACGAACGCGGAGCCACCAAGCCGGATATCGGCGGCCAGTGGCCCGGAAACCTGGCCCCACGCCAGCCGTCCCCAACCGAAGCCCCCGAACGGCCAGTGGGAACGGAACCCCTCGACGGCGACGAAGAACGCCGCCGCGCACACGATGCTGAGCCAGTTCCAGGCTCCGTTGCCCCAGCGCAGCAACCAGCGGGCCCCGAGACCGAAAAGCAAGGCGTAGAGCGCCTGCACGATGGCGAGCGCGATCCAGGCCGAAGCACCGACGAACTCCCCGATCCAGGGCAGAAGAAAACCAAACGTAGCCAGCGAATTGAGGAAGGCAAGCGACACTGCATGCCGCTGCGTCAGAACGCAAAAGAAGAGCGCATAGCCCAACGGGGCGGCCCACCACAGCCCGGTGGGCTCGTAGGAGGCGAAGACCATGAAGCCCGCAAACAGGGCTCCCACCACCCGCCAGGGAGAGGGAAGGTTAGCTAGCCACTGCTTCATCGGGCGCTTGTGGTCCCAGCCGGGCCCTCGTCCCCGAACTCCTCGCTGCGGTGGTCAATGACCTCTCCCCAGCCTGGGATGTTGCGCACCTGTGGATCGCTGGCGCGGGAGGACACAATGAATGACTCTCCACCCAGCCGGGTGACCTTCGCGCGCAAGGCGGTGCCCATGGAACGCCGCGCCACAGAGCGGGTGGGCGGCAGCATAAACAGAATGCCCAC
>DYZK01000014.1 GCA_020741275.1 Corynebacterium urealyticum | reverse complement strand
AGACCAACGTGCCGGGCGTCTACGGCGCTGGTGACTGCGCCACCGTGGCGTTCAAGCAGATCGTGATCGCCACTGGTACCGGTGCGACCGCGGGCCTTTCCGCCTGGGAGCACAACGCGATCGGCTAATACTTCCGCTGCTCAGCACGCACCCCGGCCCCACCGCGATTGGTGGCGCCGGGGTGCCGTTCTTTCTACAGGTGGCTCTAGTGGACTGCACCTTCGGTGTCTACTCAGACGGGCACCTGCCAGCTATGCAGCCTCCAGGGGTGGCCTCGCCACGTGCTACCAGCCCACCCGCGGCAAGCCCCCTTAACACGCGAAAACGGCCCCCACCCAGTGGGGCGGGGGCCGTCGTCCTTAAGAAGCCGCTATAGGCTTATTTGGCAGCTGCGATGCGCTGCTTCAGCGCCTCGTGCTGCTCCCAGACCTCGGCCGGAACCTTCGGGCCCAGGAACTTCAGCCACTCTTCGTTGGAGGCCACGTCGCGGTCCCACTCCTCCGGGTGGACGCTCAGAGCCTCGCGGATGTCCTCCTCCGGCTCGGAGAGGCCCTCGGTGTCGAGGTCCTCGTAGCGAGCGGTGTAGCCAACCACGGTCTCGTCGGCCTCGACGCGGCCCTCGATGCGGTCGACGATCCACTTCAGGACGCGGGAGTTCTCGCCGAATCCCGGCCACAGGAAGCGGCCATCCTCGCCACGGCGGAACCAGTTGACCAGGAAGACCTCTGGCATCTTGTCGCCGCCCTTTTCGCCCATGTTGATCCAGTGCTGCAGGTAGTCACCGGCGTTGTAGCCGATGAATGGCAGCATGGCCATCGGGTCGTGGCGCAGGGAGCCCACGGCAGCCTCGGCGGCAGCGGCGGTCTGGCCGGAAGCCATCGTCGCACCGATGAAGGTGGCGTGGTTCCAGTCGCGGGCCTGGGTCACCAGTGGGACGGTGTCCGCGCGGCGGCCACCGAACAGGATCGCGGAGACCGGCACGCCACGGTGGTCGTCGTACTCCGGTGCCGCGGTCGGGCACTGGGAGATCGGCGAGCAGTAGCGGGAGTTCGGGTGGGCGGCCTTGTCCTCGGAGTCCGGGGTCCACTCGTTGCCCAGCCAGTCGATGAGGTGCTCCGGCTTGTTCTCCAGGCCCTCCCACCAGACATTCTTGTCGTCGGTCAGGCCGACGTTGGTGTACAGGGTGTTGCCCGGCTCCATGGTCTTCATCGCGACCGGGTTGGAGGCGTAGTTGGTGCCCGGCGCCACGCCGAAGAAACCATTCTCCGGGTTCACGGCGTACAGGCGACCGTCCTCGCCGAAGCGCAGCCACGCGATGTCGTCTCCGACGACCTCCGCGCGCCAGCCCGGGATTGTTGGCTGCAGCATCGCCAGGTTGGTCTTACCGCAGGCAGATGGGAAGGCGGCACAAATGTAGTACGCCTTGTCCTCCGGACTGATCAGCTTCAGGATCAGCATGTGCTCGGCCATCCAGCCCTCGTCGCGGGCCATGACGGTCGCGATGCGCAGGGCGTAGCACTTCTTGGCCAGGATGGCGTTGCCACCGTAGCCGGAGCCGTAGGACCAGATCTCGCGGTCCTCCGGGAAGTGGGTGATGTACTTCGTGTCATTGCACGGCCACGGGACGTCCTGCTCGCCCGGCTCCAGCGGAGCGCCGACGGAGTGCCAGCCCTTGACGAACTGACCGGTCTCGTCGATCTTCGCCAGGGCCTCTGCGCCCATGCGGGTCATGATGCGCATGGACATCACGACGTAGGCGGAGTCGGTGAGCTCGATGCCCAGCTTCGGCTCCGGGTCAGAGATCGGGCCCATGCAGAACGGGACGACGTACATGGTGCGGCCGCGCATGGAGCCGGAGAAGTGCTGGCGCATCTCCTCGCGCATCTTCTCGGGCTCGACCCAGTTATTGGTCGGACCGGCGTCCTCCTCCTTCTCGGAGCAGATGAAGGTGCGGGACTCGACGCGGGCCACGTCGGCCGGGTTGGAGCGTGCGAGGAAGCTATTCGGCTGTGCCTCCTCGTCCAGCTTGATGAGGGTGCCTCCCTCGACCAGCTGCTCGGCTAGCCGGTTCCACTCCTCGTCGGAGCCGTCACAGAATACGACGGAGTCCGGCTGGAACAGCTCTACGGATTCTTCGATCCAGTCCAGCAGCTCCTGGTTCTTGGTGGGTGCCTCGCCGACAAGCCCTCGGATGGTCATCGAATATTTTCCTTACGCTCGGCTAATTCTCTGGCTCAACACTATCGGTTCTGAGCGCGGATGTGGGGACCAGACTCACGGATCAGCCGGAATTGTCCACCTTTGTGTGGGCTACTCCAGCCGAGCCTTCGTCCCCTGCCCCGGCGCGCAGGATCGCGCCACGGCCGCTGAGGTGCTCATTAATGCTGATGAGTGCTGATGCGCAGAGTCTTTCTTCACCCCCCACACTAGCCCCACTCCCCCCGGTCCACACACTCCCACCGTCCGGCATCCCAGGTTTTACTCACCTCATCGGGGGTGGATTCGGCCACCCCCTCCACAAGCTCACCCATTTGATGCCCGGTTTCCGTCACTTCCGCCACCCCGTCAGGACGCCAGGCCGTCCACTTACCGTCGTAGGAGACGTTGCTGACGTAGTCCACGTGCCCGTCCCCATCCAGGTCAGAGACGGTGGTCACCCCGTCTTCGCCGGTGAAGGTCGCGGAATCGAGGCCCTGCGGGTTGGGAATGGCGTACTCCGAACCACCAACGGAGAACACCAGGTCTTGCGCCCCCGCCGCCCCCGGTTCTGCCGGCAGGTGAGAAAAGATATCGCCCAGAAAATCCATGTTTTATACCCCCGTTCGCAGCGCCAGCTGCTCAGACACCCGCGGGATGTTCATGCGGGCGATTGTCTCTGTTACTTGTGCGCTCCAGGCCTCCTGGAGCATGCGGAAGTCCGCCTCCCGCTGCGCTTGGTCGACGGCCCGCTGCTGCGCGGCGAGCCGGAACCAGCCGAGTGTCACCGCCGCGAGCAGCCCCAGGCTGAGCCCCAACCACGGGTAGCCAGCCAGCCGCCCCACTGCGAAGAGCAGCCCCACCGCACCAACAACGCCGGCGGCCAGGGTTGCTAGCTGCGCCGCCCGGCCGGGCACTTCCACAGGTTTGGCGCCCGGCGGAACCGCGGTGTCTACCGGCGGGCACAGAATCCCCTGGCTCAGCACCGCCACGCGCAGCTCTGCCAGGAAGCGCCGGTGCGCCAGTTCCCGGCCGCCCGAGCCGGGCTCCCCCAGGTCAGCAGCAGAGCAACCCTCCCGGATAAAGCGCTGCATCCGCAGCCGGACCGCCACGCGGACCTGCTCAAGGCGCTGCTGATCCGCCCGGCGCGCCGCCATCTCCCACTGCTTGGTGTCCACATAGAGCCGGTCGATCAACCGCTGCAGACCGGCGACGTCCTGGGAACCACGAACATGGACCCCTGGAATACTGGGCCAGCGGTGGTCGCTGAGAACCGCGACCACCCCGATATTGCGGGCCACGGCTTGGACGATCTCGACGGCCTCCACGGTGGGTTCCCCTGCGACGGCGACGACCCCGTCGATGTCCTTCCCCGGTCCCGCACCAGGCACCGCCCGCACCCCGGTGAGCTGCTCGGCGACCTTCTTCGCCTCCGCCTCATCTGGGCCGATCACGGCAATAGTCTTCATCTTTCCCCCATTTCCCCGGACCCTTCCCGGGATTTCCCCCATCGCCTTAGGCCCCGGGTGGTGCACCCCACGCCGAAACTCCCGGAAAACCAGTCCATCTGCAAGAATGATGACGATGACTAGCTCCAATAATTCCCCACAGGACGACCAGCAGCAAGCCTTTTCGGAAGAAAACTCCGCACCGGCCCCGGAAGTCACCGGAGGCACCGGCAGGCGTCCACTTCAGACCGTGTTTAACGACGGCCGCGACTACCCACGCCTGTCCAGCTTCGCCTTCCGGCGCGGCACGCTCACCGATAATCAGGAAGCCACCTGGGAGGCCAACTGGCCGCGCCTGGGCAAGGAGCTCGACGAGCAGGTCAACGAGCAGTACATCGACCTGGATGACTGGTTCGGCCGCCATGCGGACACGATCGTGGAGATCGGCTCCGGTACCGGCACCTCCACGGCGGCGATGGCTCCGCTGGAGACCGATAAGAACATCGTCGCCGTCGAGCTCTACCGTCCCGGCCTAGCCAAGCTCGTCGGCGCGGTGAGCCGCGAGGGCATCGAGAACATCCGCATGATCAAGGGCGACGGCGTGGAGGTGCTGCAGCGCATGTTCCGTCCCGAATCCCTGGCCGGGGTGCGCATCTTCTTCCCGGACCCGTGGCCGAAGGCCCGCCACCACAAGCGCCGCATCGTGCAGACCGGCACGCTGCACCTCATCGCCAGCCGGCTGCGCCCGGGCGGCATCCTGCACATCGCCACCGACCATGCGGGCTACGCCGAGTGGATCGACGAGCTCGTGAACGCCGAGCCACAGCTCGAATACCTGGGCTGGCCCGAGGAGCTCGCCAGCGGCGCGGACGACGGGCGCGGCCACCTCGGCCAGTTGGTGGACCGCCAGCTGCTGACGAAGTTTGAGGACAAGGGGCTGCGCAAGGAGCACACTATTAAGGAATACCTGTGGACTAAGAAGTAGCCACTCGTCAGTCGTCCCTGGGAAATAGCTCCTAGGGGCGCGGGGTGACCGGTGGTAGTTTGGATTGATCCCTATTCCAGATTTTTCTCAGTGGTTTTCTCACCGCTGACCTGTTTCATCACAATTTATCCCGCATATGACTAGTCCTTCTTCTTCCGGTGCCGGCACCACCGTCGGGGAGCAGCATCGCTCCTACGGTTCCGCGACCGAGACCCGCCCCACCCTGCTGCTGGTGTGGGACGCCCCGAATATCGACATGGGGCTGGGCGCGATCCTGGGGGCTCGCCCCACCGCCGCCCACCGTCCCCGCTTCGACGCGGTGGGCCGCTGGGTTATCGACCAAACCGAGCAGCTCAACGAGGACTTCGGGCTCAGCGGTGAGGAGCTGATCGAGCCCGAAGCGACCGTCTTCACGAACATCACCCCCGGCGGCGCTGACGTCGTCCGACCCTGGGTGGAAGCCCTGCGCAACGTGGGCTTCGCCGTCTTCGCCAAGCCCAAGATCAGCGAGGATTCGGACGTCGACGCCGACATGCTGGACCTCATCCGTCGCCGTAACTCGGAGGGCGTTCTCGACGGGCTGATCGTCGCCAGCGCGGATGGCCAGAACTTCCGGGAGACCCTGGAGGAGCTCTCCGAGGACATCCCGGTCACCGTGATCGGCTTCCGGGAGCACGTCGCCTGGGTGCTGGGCAACGAGAAGCTGCGTTTCGTGGACCTGGAGGACATTCCCGGGGTCTTCCGCGAACCGTTGCCGCGCGTGAGCCTGGACAACCTGCCGGATGAGGGCGCTTGGCTGCAGCCTTTCCGCCCGCTGACTGCGCTTGCCGAGCGCAGGGACAACAACCACCACAACCCTTCGGAGAACAACTTCCATGTTTAGCGCTTGGGGAAATTTCGCCTACCGTTTCCGCCGGGTCATCCCGCTGGTCATCATCGCGGCGGTGCTCGCGCTCTTCGCGACCGTGGGCACGCAGCTGGACAACCGGCTGAGCCAGGAGGGTTGGGACGACCCCGGCTCGCAGTCCACCCGGGCGAAGGAGATCGAGGAGGAGATCTTCGGTCGCGATGACTCGGGGGACGTGATCCTGCTGGTCACCGGCGATAAACCGCAGTCGGTGACCACCCCGGAGGTCAAGGAATCGCTGACGAAGCAGCTGACCGCCCTGGAGGAGAAGTACCCGGATAACATCCGCACGATCAACTCCTACTGGGCCAATGGGCCGCGCCAGATGGCAACCCCGGAGGGCGACGCCGCCTTCGCGTCCCTGGCGATGAAGGGTGAGGACGAGGACGTCCTGAACAACCTGCGCGCCATCGAGGACGACCTGGCGAAGATCGAGGTGCCGGGGCTGAAGACGGAGATCGCGGGCCAGACCGCGGTGGCCGGCGCGCTGGATTCGGGCATGTCCCGGGATATCTCCCGCGCCGAGATCTACGCACTGCCGGCAGTGGGCGTGCTGCTGCTCATCGTCTTCGGTGGCGTGATCGCCGCGCTGATGCCGCTGCTGGTGGGCGTGCTGTCCATCCTCGGCTCCCTGGGCGTGCTCTCGCTGCTTGCGGCGACCACGCAGATCAACGTCTTCGCGATCTCCGTCGTCACCCTGCTGGGCCTGGGCCTGGCGATCGACTACGGCCTGTTCATGGTCTCCCGCTTCCGCGAGGAGCTCGCCGAGGGCAGCGACGTCCCCACCGCGGTACGGAATACCACCGCGACGGCGGGCAAGACGGTGGTCTTCTCCGCGGCGATGGTGGCCGTCGCGCTCTCTGGCCTGCTGATCTTCCCGCAGGCCTTCCTGAAGTCCGTGGCCTTCGGCGCGATGAGCGCGGTCGGCCTGGCTGCGCTGCTTTCGGTGATGGTGCTGCCGAGCATCTTCGGCATGCTGGGCCACAACATCGATAAGTGGGCGGTGCGCAAGCACAAGACCCGCACCCGCGACGAGCAGATCAACACGATTTGGGGTCGCATCCCGGCCTTCGCGATGCGACACTCCAAGGCCGTGACCTTCCTGCTGGTCGCGCTGCTGCTGGCACTGACCGCCCCGATGGCCGGCATCAAGTTCGGCGGTATCAACGAGACCTACCTGCCGCCGAACGAGACGACTCGCGTGGCGCAGAATAACTTCGACGAGAAGTTCCCGGCCTTCCGCACGAACCCGATCAAGCTCGTCATTCAGGGCGATCAGCAGGCGGTGGCCCAGGTCTACCGCGAGGCCAACGACATCACCGGGCTGACCGGTCCGTTCCGCGTCACGCAGCCGACGAAGGACGACACGACGGTGCTGTCCACCGGCATCGCCGATCGCGATGACTACAAGCGCATCGTCGAGGAGCTGGAGGACCTGAATACCGAGGGCGCCGAGGTGCTGGTCGCCGGCACCCCAGCCATGGAGCAGGAGTCCATCCAGGCGCTCTTCGACAAGCTGCCGTGGATGATGCTCTACATCGTGGTGGTCAGCTTCGTGCTCATGGCGCTGGTCTTCGGCTCGCTGATTATCCCGGCGAAGGCCGTGATCATGAACGTGCTGGGTATTGGCGCGACCCTGGGCGTGCTGACCCTGCTCTTCGTCGACGGTGTGGGCGCGGACCTGTTCAACTTCACGCCGGGCCCTCTGATGAGCCCGATCCTGGTGCTCATCGTGGCAATCCTCTTTGGCTTGTCCACGGACTACGAGGTCTTCCTGGTCTCCCGCATGGTGGAGGCCCGCTCCCACGGGGAGAGCACCGACCGCTCGATCCGCTTCGGCGTGGCTAATACCGGCGGGATCATCACCGCCGCCGCCCTGATCATGATCGTGGTCGCGGGCGCCTTCGGGTTCTCGGACATCGTGATGATGAAGTACATCGCCTACGGAATGATCACGGCCCTGATTTTGGACGCCACCGTCATCCGGCTGTTGCTGGTCCCGGCGGTGATGCACATGCTGCGCGAGGACAACTGGTGGGCGCCCCGCTGGGTGCAGCGACTGTCCGAGAAGGTCGGCCACAACGAGCAGCTGGCTGATTCCCCGGTCGCCGTGGGCACGGCCGAGCCGGCGCTGGTGGGGGCTGGCGCGCCGGCATCCGAGCCCACGAGCGATGCGGTGGCTAACGCAGCCACCGAGACAGCCCCGCAGTACTCCGGCCAGCGCTCGCCGCTGCCGGAGCCGCTCGCTGACGCTCACTCCGAGGACGGGCACGTTGATGCGGAGCCCACCGAGGATGCCGGGTTCGCGGGCAACGTCGACGCTGCGGACGAGGACCACGCGGCCGACGAGCACGCCGGCGAGGATGCATCCGCCACGCATGCCGACGCCGATGCGGCGACCTCCGCCGATCTGGAACCCGAGGCGGACGACGAGGCCGACGTCGAGACAGACGGTGAAGCAGCTGCCGAGCCGACTGTTGAACCGGAAGCTAAGAACTCCGGGCAGCGCGGACGCACCGTGCCCTTCGAGCAACTCATGGCGGAGCTGAGGCGCCGCGAGGAGGGGCGCCGCGAGGAGGGGCGCCAGGACTAGTGCTCGCCAAGACCTCCGCCTTCCTCCGCTCCCCCCTCACCCGGATCGCCATCTCGCTGGGGGTGCTCGCCGCCATCGCTTTCATGGCGCACCGCCACTTCGGCTTCCTGGAAAACGGGTGGGAGGAGCTCAAGGCTGCCGATAACCGCTGGCTGCTGCTCGCCGTAGTGACCGTCCTGTTGTCGATGTTCGCGCAGGCCGAGGTCATGGTCGTGCTGCTGCGCTCGGCGGGAATCAAGGTCCGGCGCCTCTCAGCCAATGTGCTGGGTCTGGTCGCGAATGCTTGGTCCGCATCCCTTCCCGGCGGGCCTGCCATCTCCGTGGCGATGATCTTCCGAGAGCAGCTGAAGTGGGGTGCCACGCCGGTGATCGCCAGCTGGTACATGGTCTTCTCCGGTTTGCTGGCGGGCGCGGGCATGGCATTGCTGGGCATCGGCTCGGTCTTCTTCCTCGGGCTGAAGGTCAACCCACTCACGTTGGCTGTCTCTCTTGTGGTGTTGGTGGTGTTGGCGTCCTTAACGAATTGGGCCGCTCGCAACCCCAAGAAGGTGGAGGACTGGCTGATAGCCCGACTGCGGGGTTTCAACCGCCGGCGCAGGAAGCCGGAAGATCGGCACGTGGAGCAGCTCTCGGGATTCTCCGAGCAGCTGGCCACGGTGGAGCTCCCGCTGCCGAAGCTCGCACTGGCGATCAACTGGTCCCTGCTGAACTGGATCCTGGAGATCATCTGCCTATTGGCCTGCACCTACGCAGTGGGGGCAAAGGCACCGATCGCCGGAGTGGTGCTGAGCTTCATCTCCGCCAAGTTGGTCGGCCAGGCGCAGATCACCCCGGGCGGGCTGGGCCCGGTGGACATCGTGCTGACCAGTACCCTCGTGGCGGTTGCAGGGCTGACCTCCGGGCAGGCCTTCGCCGCCGTTATTGTCTTCCGCATGTTCAGCTTCGTGGGGCTCGTGGGGCTGGGCTGGATCATCTTCCTCGTGGCAAAACTGCCCAACCCCCGCGAGCTGGCACCAGGTGCTGAAGCCGACGCCCAGAAGGCAGCCTCCGAATCCGGGCCGACCTCCGGCTAAGCTGAGGGCATGTCTATTGCCCCGCACAACGCTGCTGCCCCCGCCACCACGGCACCAACCTCCGGCGCTCTTGCGCCCGTGCTGGATCTTCTGGCACTGCTGATCTTCGCACTGCTCGCGCGCCTGGCCCACGACGACGGCTCGGGCTTCAGCGTCCTGCGTTGGCTGGATACCGCCTGGCCCTTCATGCTGGGGGCCGCGATCGTCTGGGGCATCCTGCTTGCCACGGGAGCTCGCGCCGCTGGCCAGGCGCTGCGCACCGGGGTCTTCGTATGGCTGGGCAGCCTCGTCGTGGGCCTCGGCATCTGGGGCATCCGCCATGCGGCGATCCCCCACTGGTCCTTCATCCTGGTGGCCACTGTGATGTCCGCGCTGCTGCTCTTCGGTTGGCGCGGGATTGCTCAGCTTCGGGCACGAAAGAGCTAGAACTTCCACGCCTTCCCGAAACTTTTTCGGGAATATTTTCACGGAGTTTGCACGAAACTTAGTTTCACGCGCCTAGTGTTCTGTGACATGGGACACACGAGAAAACTTCGATTCGCAGGAATTCTGGGTGTCGGCCTGCTGGCATCCGGTGGAATGGGCGTCGCCATGGCCGAAGGCGGGATCTCCGCCAACTTGGCGCTGTCCAACACGATCTTCAACATGGACATCGGTGGTCTGGACGCGGACGGATTCTCGCTCTTCGTCGATTCCGACAAGCTGGCCAACGGCGAGGAGACGGTCTCCCGCATCAAGATGTCCAAGGCCCGCGTGTCTGACGTGTGCATGTCCGCACCAGTCAAGGTGCCGGGTATTGGGGAGAAGAAATTCCAGATGCTCGTGCCAGGCCAAAACATGGAGGCCGAGAACATGATCATCGGCGCCCCCGACCTGAGCGGTGGCATGACTCTGGTCAAGCCACAGATCGGCATCGATGCAAGCCAGGTCGACGATAACGCTACCCCCGGTGCGTGGGGAATCGCGGCCGAGAAGCTCCTTTCCGATGGGCAGACCATGCGCGCGTCCTCGCTGTCCGCGGATCAGCTGACCGCGGCGGGAAGCAAGATCACGTTGGAGAATCCAGATGACGCAGAGTGCTAACGGTGCAGCGGCGGAGGCGACAGCCACCGACGCGGCGAGCACCGGTGGCACCCCCGTGACGGAGAACACGGATACCCAGGAACTGTCGACCACAGCAGATGCGGGAGTAGACGCCACAGCAGGCGAGAATGGAGACGAGGCCACGGCAAGCCAGCGCCGCTCCGGGTTCGCCCAGGGGCGGCGCAGCCGCCCCTCGTTCGCCCAATGGCGGCGCAGCCGTCCCTTCTTCGCCGGGTTGATGATGCTGCTGGGCGGGGTCGTGATCCTCACCCCTGCGTACCTCTCGCTGGAGGTTTCGAACATCATCATCCAGGTGTCGACGATCTCGGGGGTGTCCACCTTCATCATCGGCGCCCTGTTGATCGCCTGCGGGCTGATGACCTGGTTCGGGGGCGGCAGCCGCATCCTCACCGGCGTGGCTGGCATCATCCTGGGCATCGTCGCGCTGCCGACGTCCAACTTCGGTGGCTTCGTGCTCGGCACCCTGCTGGCCCTGGTGGGCGGCGCCCTGGCGCTGTCTTGGACAGATTCCTCCAAGGAGGAGCTCGCCGCGCGGCGGGAGGCCAAGAAGCAGCAGAAGGCGGATCGGGCTGCCACCGAGGCAGGCACGCCCTCCGCGGCCAGCAATTCCACCGCTGTTGCGGTCGTCGCCGCCGTCACCGCGACCGGACTGGCCGCGGGCCTGACCGCCACGGCGGGAGCCCCACCGGCGCAGGCGCAGCTTGAATTGCCGAAGTTCCCGGAGCTGCCGGGCGTCCCCAAGAACCCAGGGGCGGCGAAGACCCCAGCACAGCAACGGCCTGCCGCACCCAAGCTGCCGGAAACCCCAAAGCTCCCGGATCCTCCGAAGCTGCCTGAGCTCCCGAAGCTGGGAGAGGCACACGAGCTCCCGGAGATCCCGGAGGAATACGAGATGGATCTCACTCCCCCAGCCCCCATCGAGGGACTGCGGGGAATTCCGGGCAACACTTTCCAGATCACGACCGACTCCACCGCGCTGCTGGGCAATATGAAGCTCTCCCTGATCACACTGGAGACCCAGCAGGGGCCGAAGCCGGCACTGCGCATCGACGCGGACAAAGCCGTCCTGCAGAACCTGGCCATGGAGATGCCCGGCCAGTCCGCGGGACCGATCTGGCAGCGCACCGGCCCCAGTAAGACCAGCGTGCTGAGCGGAAACTTCCACATCATCGTGAGCCAACTGACCATCACCCCGGAGATCGCCGGGGTGAAGACAATCCCGATCACCATCGACGCCTCCTGGGCGCCGGAGGAGATCAAGAAGGAAGCCGCGAAGATGGGGCTCGGCCAGCCCGACGCGCTCTCCGAAAAGCTACGGATGCTGGACGGCACGATGGAGGCCTACGTGGCCTCCTCGGACCGCATCGACCTACCTAAGGGCACGTCGCTAGCACCCTAAGTGCATAATTAGTGGCATGAGCCACACAGAGAATCACGCAACGGAGGACGTGGAGCCAGAAACGAAGGCGTCGGCCGCCAAGGAAGAGGCGGCCGGCGCCGCTGGCCTATCTAGGGGGCTCACGCCCACCGATCCTGGCTACAAGAGGGCGCTGATCGGCGCGCTTTTCGCCGGGTTGGCCTCCTTCAACGCCATGTATGTCACCCAGGCGGTGCTGCCGAGCATCACCGCGGACTTCGGCATTAGCCCCACCGTCGCCGCGCTTTCGGTCTCGGCGACGACGGGCGCGCTCGCGCTATCCGTCATCCCCGTCGGTATCCTCTCCGAGCGGCTGGGGCGCTACCGCATCCTGCAAATCAGCGTCATGGCCGCCACCTTCTTGAGCCTGCTGGTGGCCATCGCGCCCGGGGTCGGCTCGCTGCTGCTCATGCGTGCCCTGCAAGGCGTGGCTGTGGCCGGCGTCCCGGCGGTGATCATGACCTACCTCGCCGAGGAAATCGATGCCAAACATCTGCCGCGGGTAATGGGATTCTATATTTCCGGCACGAGCATCGGAGGGCTCTTCGGCCGCCTCATCCCCGGCGCAGTGCTGGAGTTCGCCGACTGGCGCGTCGCGGTGCTGACCTCGGGCGGGGTCTCCGTCCTCATCGGCCTGGCGATGCTGGTGCTGCTGCCACCTTCGCGGAACTTCACACCGAAGAAGATCACGGTCTCCCACGAGCTCGCCGCCTTCGCAGGCCACTTCCGCTCGCCGGTGCTGCTCGGGCTATTCGTGCTGCCCTTCCTGCTCATGGGAGCCTTCGTCTCCCTGTACAACTACCTGGGCTTCCACCTGATCGGCGAGTACGGTTTACCAGAGTCCCTGGCCGCCGCGGTCTTCGTTATCTATCTTTCCGGCACCTGGTCCTCCGCCCGGGCGGGACGGGCCGTGCAGTCCTACGGTCAGGGCCGAGTGCTCACCGTCTCGATGGTGCTGGCGCTGGCCGGGTTGTTGCTGATGTTCATCCCGACGATCTGGCTCACCGTCACCGGCGCGCTGCTGTTCACCGCGGCGTTCTTCGCCTGCCACTCCGTGGCCAGCGGCTGGGTCAGTGCCGCAGCAAAGAAGGACCGCGCCGAGGCCTCCAGCACCTATGTGCTGAGCTACTACCTGGGTTCTTCCCTGCTGGGCGCGCTCTCGGGTCAGTTCTTCGACATTGGCTGGGAGGCGCTGCTCGCCTGGCTCACCGGGCTCTACGTGCTGGCCCTGCTGATTACGCTCTTCGTGCACCGCAAGGCCAAGCAGCAGGCCTAACCCTAAGCAGGCCCAGCCCTAAGCAGCTGACCAAGCTGGGCACCGCTGCCGTCCCGTGCCCCCTCCCTCTCACAGGCCGCGCGCACGCCCCGACACTTACCCCAGGCGCATGCTCCCCCCGGGACACGCCCCCAGCGCGCCTGGTTCCAGCCCCTAGCGCAGACTAGGGCTCACCGTGGATGCGGGAGTCCGGAAGCTGGCGCGGCATGACCTTGCCGGTGGGGTTGTACGGCAGCTCGTCGACGAAGACAACATCCCGGGGCACGGAGTGCTCGGCGAGCTTGTCTCGCACCCAATCCTGGACGCCCTTCTTCGTCAGGCTCCGGCCGGTCTCGTCGTCCTCCCGGACAATCCATGCCGCCAGGCGGGCGAAAGTCTCCTCGTCTTCCACACCCTTAACGAAGAGATCGCGGATGCCCGGCATGGGCTCCAGGGCCTCAGAGACGGACTTCGGGTAGACGTTCTCGCCGCCGACGATGATCATGTCGTCGTTGCGGCCCAGGACGTAGAGGCGGCCGTCCTCGGTGAGGTAGCCCTTGTCGCCGATCTCCAGCAGCCCCTTTTCGATCACCATTTTGTCCCGGTCGTTGGTGTACTCCTTCATGGTCAACCGCCCACGGCAGAAAATGCGGCCGACCTGGCCCGGGGGCAGCTCCTTGCCGTCTTCGTCCAAAATCTTGATCCGGACGCCGGCAACTGGGCGCCCAGAGACTGCCGGGTCCTTCGCCAAATCCTCGCCGGTCGCGATCACGCAGGAGGAGGCTTCAGTGGAGCCATAGTAATTCGCCAGGATCGGGCCGAACTTCTCGTGGATCCCGTCGATAAGCTCGGGGCTGATGGCGTGCCCGGAGGAGAAGATCATCTTCACGTTGGAGACGTCGTAGTCCCCCTCCTCGGCGACCCGCAGCTGTTCCTTCAGGAAGATCGGGGAGGAGATAATGCCCTCGACCTGGTAGTTGACCAGGTCCTCCATCGCCTGCTTTGGGTCGAAGACGCGGCGCAGCACCACGGTCGCGCGGTGGGCGATGATGAGGTTGATGTTGCCCCAGCCCCAGGCATGGAACATCGAGGCGGACATCTGCACCATCATGTGCTTGCGCCATGGCACCTTGGTCACCAAGCTGACCAAGGGGGTGGGGATAAGCGGATCCTGGATGGACACGCCCTTCGGGGTTCCGGAGGTGCCGGAAGACATGATGATGATCCGATCCCGTTTAGGTAAGAGCGGTAGCTTTTCTTCCTGCTCGCCCGGGGCGGAGTCGATGACCTGCTGGAAAGTCGGCCAGGAGGCATCCCGCACCTGCGGGCTACTCAGGTCCTCGGCGTGCCCGATGATGATCTGGCAACCGTCAAGATCCTCGGGCAGACGCTCGGCGAACTCCTCATCGATGATGAGCAGGTCCAGATCGTGCTCTGCCAGGGAGTTCGCGAGCTGCTCCGGAGAGCTGCCGATATTCAGCAGAAAGATCTTTGCTCCGACGAAGCCCTTGGCGCCGAGGGCGTAGATGATCGCGCGGCTATTGCGGCACATCACGCCGACCCGGCTCCCCTTGCCCACGCCGCGGCGCTGCAGGGCGCGGGCCAGCGCCTGGACGTCGTCCAGCATCTCACCGTAGGTACGCTGCCCCATGTCGTCGATGAAGGCCAGCTGATCCGGAGCGTGGAAGGCCGCGTAACGCATCTGGCGGGCGGTGCTGAAGCCGTAGCGGGCGATGCCCTCCAGTAAGGTCAGCTTGCCGCGCACGCCGCCTCCCTTGGCGACGATGTCGGAGCGCAGCACCGGGATCAGCCCGCGCCCCACGGCGGAGACCTCGGTGGCCAGCCCCTCTGCCGAGTATTTGAGGTTATTCGCGAGCTTCTTGATCTGGCTCAGCGGCGACTGCGTCGTCATATACTTCCCATCTAGTTGGCCGGTTGTTTGGGCCCAAAAATTACTATGGATATTACGCCGAAACAACACGAGCGTGGCTGGGTTCGAGAGAACCCGCCACGCTGTGTGCGCTCACCGATGCGGCTACATCGGCAAAATCGTGTGCTTCTTCTTCTCGCGCGGTGTGCGCTTGTGTGCTAGCTGGCGCAGCGCCTGGCGCAGCTGCACGCGGGTGTCCTCCGGGGAGATGATCGCGTCCACGTAGCCTCGTTCCGCGGATACATAGGGGCTGGTCATGTTGGCGTTGTAGAAGTCCATGAACATCTTCTTCGCCACCACCCGCTTCTCCGGCGGCATCGCGGCCAGTTCCTTGCCCTTCATCATGACGACGGCGGCCTCCGCGCCCATCACCGCGATCTGCGCGGTCGGCCACGCGAGGTTCACATCCGCCGTGAGGTTCTTCGAGCCCATGACGGCGTAACCACCACCGAAGGCCTTACGCACCACCACAGTGAGCTTCGGCACCGTCGCGTCAGCCAGGGCGAAGCCCAGGTGCGCACCACGGTGGATCAGGCCGACCTTCTCCTGCTCCGCGCCCGGTAAGTAGCCGGGGGTGTCCACCACGAAGACCAACGGGATGTTGTAGGCATTGTTGATGCGGATGAAGCGGGAGGCCTTATCCGCGGCCTCGGCATCCAGGCAGCCGGCCAGCACCATCGGCTGGTTCGCGATCACGCCGACCGTCTGCCCGTCGATGCGCGCGTAGGCGGTGATGACGTTGGCACCGTAGTCGCCCTGCACCTCGAGGACGTTCTCGTCGTCGAAGATGCGAGTCAGCACGTCCATCATGTCGTAACCGGCGTTCGGGTCGTCCGGGATGATGGAGTTCAGTTCCTTATCCCGCTCCGTCAGGGAGTCGTTCGGCGCCCAGTACTGCGGCAGTTCGTCGAAGGCCGAGGAGGGCAGGAAGTCCAGCAGGTCCTTCGTGTAGTTGAAGGCCTCCTCCTCGGTGGCGGCGACGTAGCTGATGTTGCCGTTGCGGGCCTGCTGGCGCGCCCCGCCCAGCTCCTCCATGGAGATCTTCTCGCCGGTCACGGACTCGATGACGGCCGGGCCGGTGACGAACATCTGCGTGCGGCCGTCCACGGCGATGAGGAAGTCCGTCGTCACGGGGGCGTAGACCGCACCACCTGCGGAGGGACCCAGCAGGATGGAGATCTGTGGGCTCTGGCCGGAGAGCGGGACCTGGCGGCGCGCGATCTCGGAGTACATGGCCAGCGAGGTCACGGCGTCCTGAATGCGGGCGCCGCCGGAGTCGTTGATGCCGATGACCGGGATACCGACGCGGGTGGCCATGTCCATGACCTCGGTGACCTTCTTGCCGAAGGTCTCGCCCACGGAGCCGCCGAAAACGGACTTGTCGTGAGCGTAGATCGCGACGGGGCGGCCGCCGATGCGGCCGTAGCCGGTGACCACGCCGTCGCCGTAGGGGGCGCTCGGGTCGCCCGGGGCCTGGCCGAGGGCGCCGATCTCGGTGAAGGAGCCCTCGTCGAGGAGGGCGTCGATGCGCTGGCGCGGGGTGGTGAGCCCAGCGGCGTCGCGCTTGGCCTTCGCCGACTCGGAGCCCGGGTCCTGCGCCAACTCGAGTCGGTGCTGCAGGTCCTTCAGCTTCGCGGACACACTGCTGTCCGCTGGAGCAGTATCTTCACCCTGCGGGTTGGCCTGGTCAGCAGAGTCTTCAGACACGTCGGGGGTACTCCTCATCCTGTGTTTCTTCGTTCGTGGCCGGGCTGTCCTGGATCACCTCGGTGAGAGCGCTGCCCACCTTCGAGATCTCGGGCTCGTCGACGATGGCGAGGTGGTCGCCTTGCAGCTGGATGACATCCAGCTCAGTGACGATCTCGCCCCAGCCGCCGTCCGGCGCAATATCACGATAAGCCGGTTCCAGCTCGATTGCACCATCGTGCATCCGCTCGGCGCGGAAGAGGGTGACCGGTACCTCGACGGCCGCCCATGCGTGGAAGTCGAGGGACTCGAGAATACGGTTGTCCACGAAGCTGGCACGCTGGTGCTCCAGCACGCCCGCGGGCAGTCCGAGGCTGGCGGCCTCCGGGGACTGCAGCATCTCCTGGAACATCGCGAGCATGACGTCCTCGCCCTGCAGGTCCAGCAGCTCGTGCGGGACTTCCATGTCGAAGCCGTAGGTCTTGTTGACGAAGGCGGCGTAGCGGTCCCAGCGGGCGTGCATCTCTTCCTTCGTATCCGGCGCCGGGTTGGCCGGCTGCACGGTGTCCAGCAGGACGATGCGCTGCACCTCGGCGCTGGGCTCACCCTCGGCGGCGCGCTGGGCGAGCTGGAAAGCGACCTCGTAGGCCAGTGCACCGCCGAAGCTCCAGCCGCCGAGCACGACCGGGCGGCCGTCGGCCAGGGCGATGATCTCATCCAGGTAGGCCGCGGCGCGTTCCTTCAGGCTGCCCTCGAGGCGTTCGACGCCGTAGACGGGGATATCCTCCGGCAAGCGGCGGGTCAGCGGCTGGTAGACCACCGAGGAGCCACCGGCTGGGTGGAAGAGGAACAGGCTCGGCTTTTCGGAGCCAGCCGGGCGGGCGCGCAGCACGCGGATGTTGCCTTCGACGGCGGTCTCGAGGCTGGCGCGGACGGTATCTGCCAGGGCGGCGAGGTCCGTGGCCTCAGAAACCTGCTCGGCGGTGACCTCAGCACCGGAGCGTTCGCTCAGGCGCTCTGCGATCTGCTGGGCGGTCTCGGAGTTGATCTCAGGCAGCGGGCTGGTGACACCAGCTGCCGCCTTGCCGTTGATCTTGGCCCAGGTGGCGAAGACGAGGCGCTCGGAGGCATCGCGCGGGGCGACTCC
>DYZK01000013.1 GCA_020741275.1 Corynebacterium urealyticum | reverse complement strand
TCGGCGGCGATGACCGCCCTGGATTCCCTGGTGCAGGACGATCTGCAGCGCCGGGCGGAGGCTCGCGCGGAGAAGAACTGGGCGGTGGCGGATGAGGTCCGCGACCGGCTCACGGCAGCCGGTATCGAGGTCACCGATACCCCTGATGGGGCCCAGTGGAGCCTGAAGGAGTAGCGCCTCTGCGCCGAGGCACGCCCGTGGCGGCGGCACCCCGGCTGGGGTGGGCGGTTTAACGGACGTGCTGTTCGGCCAGGGACTGGAACACTGCCTGGTTCATAGCGAAGGCCGCGCTGGCGCAGTCGATGATCTTTTCCTTGGCCTCGGCACTGAGCTCGAGCTGGTTGAGCGTGATGCGGTAGCGGTCGCGGTAGGGCTTGATCCGGCCGATGGCGTCGAAATCATAGAAGGACGTGCTGCGCTCATCCAGGCCGTAGTACTTCTCAAACATGCGGGCGATGACCTGACCGCCCGACATATCACCCAGGTAACGGACATAGTGGTGGGCCAGCGCTGCCGCGCCGTCCTGCCCCGCGCCGATCTGCCGCAGGGCCTCGACATAGTTCTGGGTCGCTGGCAGCGGTGCAATGTGCTCGCGCCACTGGCCGCCGTAAAGCTGCTCCAGGTCGGACTCCAGCGCAGAAAGCCGCTCCAGGCGCGGGTCGTAGATCGACGCCAGCTCCGCTGTGTCCTGGTTCGCCCGGACCGCGGACTCGAGGGCCTCGTAGACGAAGTAGAGCTGGCCGGTCAGGGCAGCAACCGCGTTGATATCCAGCTTCCCGTCGAGCAGCTGGGTCATGAACACCGAGTTTTCAGCGTCGTGGTGCGCCTGGGCGGTTTCGCTCTTGAGTAGGGCGGAGAGTTGGCCTTCGGCGTAGAAGGTGTTCTGAGTGGCGGTAGTCATGGTTTTCCTTCCGTAACGGGATTAAAGATTCTTGAGTGAACTGGGGTTTGTTCTGCGCCGGGGGAGCGCGACCGGGTTGCCCGCCGAGTCTTGGAGTATTTCCACATCGGCGTCGTAAATGGCGCTGATGAGCCCCGAGCTGAGCACCTCCGTGGGGGTGCCTTGGGCGATCACACAGCCACTGCTGAGAACCACGATGTGGTCGGCGTAGGCCGCCGCGGCTGCGAGGTCATGGAGAACCACCACGACCGTCTTTCCCTCGTCGGCGAGGCGGCGCATCGCTTTGAGGACGTCCTCGGCGTGCGCCAGGTCCAAAGCCGCAGTGGGCTCATCCAGCAGGACCACGGGAGTGTCCTGGTAGAATACCCGGGCGCAGTGCACTCGGGCGCGCTCGCCGCCGGAAAGTGTGGGGACTGCCCGGGGGAGGAGATGCTCGATCTCGCAGGTGGCGATGACCTCCTGGCGAAGCTGTGGATCCGGCGTGGACCAGGGGTGCCGGCCGAAGTCGAGGACTTCCTCCGCCGTGAAGGGCACACCGATGGGGTGGTGCTGGGTGAGCACCGCTCGCCGACGCGCGAGCTGCTTGCTGTTCAGTTGGCTGACGTCCTCGCCCGAGATGAGGATCTGCCCGGAGTCGATATCGAGGTCGCCGGCGATCGCGGCGAGCAAGGTGGACTTTCCGGCACCGTTCGGCCCGACCAACGCGGTGACCTGGCCGGCGGCAGCGGTGAAGCTGACGGCGTCCAACAGTTCGTGCTCGTCGACGCTGAAATGCAGATTTTCTACTGTGATGCTCATTAGTGCTTCACCGACCTATCGGAACGAATCAGCAGCCAGAAGAAGATCGGGCCGCCCACGATGGAAGTCAGCATGCCCAGCGGCAGATCGGTGCCGGTGATGAGGGCGCGGGCAGCGAGATCCGCCAGTGTGGCCGCGAGCGCGCCGCCGAGGAAACACGCGGGAACGAGTGCGCGGTGGCCGGGGCCGATGAGTAGCCGCAGGGCATGCGGAACCACGAGCCCGATGAACACGATGATCCCGGAGAATGCCACACCTGCAGCCACGACAAGCGCTGCGATAGCGATGACCACGCGGCGGAGCGCGACCACGTTGATTCCGAGGTGCTGGGCCTGGGATTCCCCCAGGCTCAGGGTGTCGAGCTTGGGGGCCAGCGCCCAGAGCAGGGCGGCGGCTGGGGTGGTGAGCACCAGGATGATCCCCACCTGGGACCAGTCGGCGCTCGCGAAGCTGCCCATCTGCCAGAAGACGATGCGATCCCGCGCCGTGGTGCTGGCGATGTAGGTCAGGAAAGCGACGATGCCTCCACAGACGGCGTTGACGGCCACGCCGACGAGGATGATGCGCGCAATATCCCGGCTTCCACGCGCGCTGGCTGCGACGACGGCGGTGGCCGCGATTCCGCCGACGAAGGCTGCGACGGCGATGGTCCAGTTCGAAGCCAGGATCGCCGCCAGCCCTGCGCTGCTCAACCCAAGAGCGCCGGCAGCGCTCGCTGTGCTGAGCACGGTGGCCAGCGACGCCCCGACGGCGGCACCAGAGGAAACACCGATCAATCCGGGTTCGGCCAGCGGGTTGGAGAACACGGCCTGCAGCGCCAACCCGGAGATCGCTAGCCCCGCACCGACGATGGCGGCTAGGGATACCCGGGGCAGGCGGACCTCCCACAGCAGCACATCAAGGGATGTTGCTTCCCCAAAGCCGGTGACGATGTGCGCAAGGGAGCGGAGGGACTGCCCAGCGCTGGCCCCGAATTGGCCGACCGCGACGGACCACAGGATGGCCGCAACCAGCCCAACCGCGAGGGCGGTGATCACCGCTGGGGTTTTGGCGGCACGCAGGCGGTTCCATCGGCTCCGGATGGCCCGCCGCGGGTCGCGTTGGAAGACGAGCCCGGTGGGTTGGCCGCCCTTGGCCGCAGCGGATCGGCGGTCTTTCGATTGCTTTTTGAGCAAGCTAGTCGCCATAAAGCGCCTCCGCCATCGCGTCGATGACAACCGGGGTGTTCGGCCCGAAGGAGAGTAGTTCGGAATCGGGAACATCGAGCACGGAACGGTTCTTTCCCGCTGGGGTCTGCGATACGCCCGGAACCTCCAGCAGGCCATCGACCCCGCCGACCGATTCCAAGCCACTGCTCATGATGATGAGCGTGTCTGGGGCGGCCTCGATGAGCGCTTCGGGGGTCAGCGGGGTGAAGCTGCCGTTGATGCCCAGCTTCTCGCCGGCGTCCGTACCGCCGAGCCGTTGGATGACGCTCCGGCCACCGGATTCCGGCCCGGCGATCATCGCCACACCGGTACCTCGCACGTAGAGAATCATCATTCCGCGGCCATCTGCGCGGGACTTTGCGGATGCGGTGGCCCCGTCGAGCTTTTCGTTGATCTGGTCTGTGACCTGCTCCGCGGCTTGCTCTAGACCAATCCCGGCGGCGACTTCCTCGACGAGGGTGCCGATGGTCTCCGGGGTGCGCTCCGCCGTGATGTCGATGACCTTCACCCCGGTTGCCCGCAGCTTTTTCATGACCCGGCTCGGGCCGATCGAGCCATCGGTGAGGACGATGTCGGGGCGCAGGCTCAGCACCGTTTCGGCGTTGATTGAGTGGCCGCCGGGGGTAACCAGGGGGAGGTCTTTGACCCCGGGGAAATCGGATGCGGTGTCTCGCCCGATGAGGTTTTCCCCCATGCCCAGCGCCCATACTGTCCGGGATAGCGCACCTGCGCGATCCAGCGTGAGGTGCGGGCGTCGCGCGCCGGGGACTGTTCCACCATTTGTCGGTCGACGAGGACGTCGGGGTCGTGGCTGGGGAGGTGCGCAGAAACGTGGCCGGTGGGGGTGTGTGAACTCTCGCCGTTGCGAGTAGTTGCTGTCTGTTCTGCCGAGGCAGCCTGCGACGGTTCGGCCTCGGGGGTAGGCCCAGAACTTGGTGCCCCGCAGCTGCTCAGGGCAAGCGCGGCCGCGAGGGAAAGCGGCAGAAGTGCGCGCCGTGGGGGTGTCCGCATGGTGAGCGTCCTTAGGGATGCTTGACTATAAGAACATAGGTTAGGTTAACCTCGGTGAGGCTAGCATAACCTAGCGTTACCCCCAGGAAGAGGTTCCAGAATGAAGACAATCCGCACCGCACGCCCCCGCGCAGCAACCGCCATCGCCGCACTCATGGCGCTGAGCCTGCCCCTGCTGGCAGCATGCTCGGACGATGGATCGGAAGAGCAGGCGTCGGCGACCGCCACCACAGAAGCGCCGGCCAGCGAGGCATCGAGCGAGGCCCCGAGCACGTCTGCTGCCGCCGAGTCCAGCGATAGCGCCGAGGCCGAAGGCGACGGCGGTGTGAAGATCACCGCAGACCCAGCAGAAAACCTCGCAGATGGGCAGAAGATCTCCGTCAAGGTCACCGGTCTAGACCCAGAGGCGGGCTACTACGGCGCCATCTGTGCTGCGGAAAGCACCCCTGGTAAGCCGATGCCGGACTGCACCGGCGAGCGCGGCGAAGCCGGAACCCAGCAGTGGATCACTCAGAAGGACGGCGGTACCGCGAGCCTCTCCCCGGCAGGCGAGACCGAGTTCGAGCTGACCGCAAAGCAGAAGGGGCAGGCCGTCGACTGCGCTACGCAGGAATGCGTTCTGAAGATTTTCGGTGACCACACCGAGGGCTTCGAGGACGTCGCGGAGACCCCGGTCACCTTCGCCAGCTAGTCACAGCAGCGACGCAGTGGTCGAGCAATAGTGTGAATGGGCGCTGGAGCGATAGACTTGGTGCTCGATAATTCACGCAAAACTAGGGAGCACGATGGCTGGCAACTCGCGACGGCACGGTGGCGTACGCAAGAACAAGAAGGGCCCGTCGAAGGGTTCGGCCGGGGAGAAGCGCCGCGGCCTGCGTGGTAAGGGCCCGACCCCGAAGGCGGAGGACCGCGTCTACCACCAGGCGCACAAGCGCAAGAAGGCCGCGCAGCGCCGCGCCTCCGGGGCGCACGACCGCCGCGATGCCTTCGGCGGCAACGAGCTGGTCGTCGGCCGCAACCCCGTGGTCGAGTGCCTGCACGCCAACGTTCCGGCATCTGCCCTGTACGTCGCGGAGGGGACCGGCAACGACGACCGTCTCTCCGAGGCCGTCCACATCTGCTCCAGCCGCGGCATCTCGGTGCTGGAGGTCAGCCGCCAGGAGCTGGACCGCATGACTGGCAACGGGCTGCACCAGGGCATTGGCCTGCAGATCCCGCCGTATAAGTACGCGGATGTGCACGACCTCATCGAGCGCGCCGCGGACTCCGCGACCCCCGGCCTGGTCGTGGCGCTGGATAACATCACCGACCCGCGCAACCTGGGTGCGGTGATCCGCTCCGTGGCGGCCTTTGGCGGCCACGGCGTGGTGATCCCGGAGCGCCGTAGCGCGTCCGTCACCGCCGTGACCTGGCGGACCTCCGCGGGCACGGCGGCGCGCCTGCCGGTCGCGAAGGCGACGAACATGGTGCGCGCGCTGAAGCAGTTCCAGCAGAACGGCTACCAGGTCGTCGGTCTCGACGCCGGTGGGGAGCACACGCTGGACACCTACGACGGAACGACTCCGACGGTGGTCGTCGTCGGCAGCGAGGGCAAGGGGCTGTCCCGCCTGGTCGGGGAGACCGCGGATACGATCCTCTCGATCCCGATGGCCGACAAGGTTGAATCCCTCAACGCCTCCGTGGCTGCGGGCGTGGTGCTGAGCGAGTTCGCCCGCCAGCGCCGCGTGGCGAAGAAGTAGAGCCAGGCAATTAAGGCGAAAGGCCGCGCTAGCGAGTGCTAGCGCGGCCTTTTCTATGAGGTGAACGGGGGATGAGCCCGTTTACGAGGCTCTCAGCGCTGGTGGTTCTCCGGGTTGGCGCAGGAGTCCGCCTCACACAGCGGCACGGAGCTATCGGCGCCCGGCTGCGAGCTCAAACCAGCGGCGCCCGACTTGCCGGCCCGGCCGGCGACCCCGCTGAGCCCTGAGCCCGCGGCAAAGGAGGCGGCGCGCACCTCGTCGGCGTCCATCCGGCGGCCCCGCAGCCACTCGATGAACCAGCAGATCAGGTAGATCAGGAAGCTCAACGTCGTCACGAAGACGGAGACCGGCAGGCCGGGAGCCAGCGAGAGCACCAGGCCACCCACCGCGGCCGTCACCGAAAAGACCGCGGAAAGGACCACGGCGACCAGGGGATTAGCGGTGACCTTCACCGCCGCCGCACCCGGGGTAATCAGCAGGGCAAGCAGCAGCAGGGCGCCCACGATCTGCACACCCTGGCTGGCCACCGCGCCCAACACGGCGGCGAAGAGCACGGAGAGCAACCGCACCTTCACCCCGCTGGCCGCCGCCATCGTCGGGTCGGCGGTGGCGAAGAGCAGGGGTCGCCACAGCAGGGCGATGACCGCGACCACGATCACCGTCATGATCGCAAGCATCTTCATATTCGACGAGCTCACGCCCACGATCTGCCCGGTGAGCAGGCTAAAGGCGGTCGACGAGCGCCCCGGGTAGAGGTAGATAAACAGCACGGAAAGCCCCATGCCGAAGCTCAACACCACGGCGACGATGGAGTCCTGCTCCCGGGCTCCCACCACCCCCAAAATCACCGCCGCGCAGACCGCGCCGAGGAGCGCGCCCCAGGAGACGCTGAAGCCGAAGAGCAGGGCGGCGGCCGCGCCCATCAGCGCGAGCTCGCCGGTGCTGTGTGCCGCGAAGCTCATGTTGCGCATCACGATGATCGGCGCGATCGCCCCGGAGAGCACCCCCAGCAACAGGGCCGCGAGGATGGACTGCTGCACGAAATCCACGTTCAGCAGGGCGAGGGTGTCCGCCCACCACTGGCCGGTGTGAAACTCGCTCATAGAACGATCACCTTCCCATCTACCTCGATGACCTTCACCTCGGTTTGGTACAGCTCCGAGAGGGTCTCGGTGTTCATGACCTCCGCGACCGTGCCCTGCCGGTGCCCGTGCGGGGTGATGTAGAGAACCCGGTCGGTGACCTCGAGGATCGGGTTGATGTTGTGCGTGATGAACAGCACCGCTGTATTGCGTTCCCGCCGCTGGCGCTCCAGCAGCTCGACGGTGGCCCGCTGGGCGCGCAGGTCCATGGAGAGCAGCGGCTCGTCGCACAGCAGGATCTCCGGGTCCCCTGCGAGCGCCTGGGCCTGGCGGATCAGCTGCTGCTGGCCACCGGACATCTCCCCGACGCGGCGGTTCGCGAGCCCGGCCGCGCCCACCTCGGCGAGCGCGGCGTCGACCTGCTCACGGCGGGGGCGGCGGTTGCGGAACACGCCGTGGGCCGTGGACAGCCCCACGAGGTCGCGCGTCCTGATCGGCAGGTTCGCGGGGAACATCCGCTGCTGCGGGATGTAGCCGATCCTGCCCGCTACCTCGACGGTGCCGCGGGTCAGTGCGCGCTGCCCCAGGACTGTCTGGAAGAGGGTGGACTTGCCCACCCCGTTTGATCCCAAAATAGCGAGAAATTCCCCCGGGGCGACCTCGAGATTGAGGTCGCGCCACAGGGGTTCAATCGCGGCGTTGTGAAACGCTAATCTCATGCGTTCTCTAGCTGCTTGAGGATGTCATCCACGTAGTCGAAGTACGTGGTGCCCCGGTCCGGGGTTTCGTTCACGTTTACAGTAGCAACGTTCTTATCCTTCGCGGCCTTCGTCAGTTCTTCGGTGGCCGGGGTCTGGGCCTGCTCGTTGGTGATCAGGACGTCCAGCTTGCCGTCCGTGATCAGCTTCTTCGCGGCGGCGAGGTCTGCTGCGGAGGGCTCTGCCTCGCGGGCTACGGCCTTGGCGAAGGACTCTGGGGTGATGTTTCCGAGGCTGGAGTCCTCGACGATGGCCTCGGCGACGGACTCGGTCAGCATGACCTTCTTGGCCGGCAACTTCTTCATGCGCTCGGTGTAGGACGCGGTCTTCTCCTTGATCTCGGCGTCCTCGTCCAGCTCGGCGGTGAAGTCCTCGTCGAGCTCGTGGAGCTGGGCTGCGAGGTTATCGGCGAAGGCGTTGACGATGTCCATGTCCAGCCAGGCGTGCGGGTTCTGGCCGCTGCCGCGGTCGTGGGCGTGCTCGTCATCGCCGTGATCGTGCCCCTCATGATCATGCTCGTGATCGTGGCCCTCATGATCGTGGTCGCGGCCGTGGTCGTGCGTGTGGGCCGCGGCCAGCGGGAGAGCGGAAACGATCGGGGCATCGTCCGCATTATCGGTGAGCCAGTTGTCGTAGCCCGCACCATTGGCGGCGATGAGGTCCGCGCTCTTCGCCTTCGCGATGTCGGCGGCGGTAGCCTCGTAGCCGTGCGGGTCGTCGTCCTTGTTTTCCATGATGGTCTCGACGGAGAAGGTCTTCTCCGCGCCGTCGACGCTCTCGATGACCGCCTTGGCGATGTCTCCCCAGACTGGGGTGGAGGCGACGACCTTGAACTCCGTGTTCTCGGCCGGGTTGTCCTGCGAGCCGCCCTCGGCGCAGGCGGCGAGGCCTGTGGTGAGGGTGAGGGCGCCGAAGATGGCGGCGCCACGCTTGCGGGTGGTTGCACTAAAGTTCATAAAAACTTCTCACGGTTGTTGGTAATGGGAACTGGTTGCAATAAGCAATGTAGTGCAGCACCCCTCCGCCCAGCAATTTTTTGGCCAACCGCCTACGGTAAGAGTCATGAATCAACCCGCCCGCCGAGGCACCCTCGCCTCCATCGCCGCCGAGTTGGGCGTATCCCGAACCACCGTCTCCAACGCCTATAACCGGCCCGGGCAGCTCTCCGAGGAACTGCGCACCAAGATCCTGCAGACCGCGGAGAAGATGGGCTACCCGGGGCCCGACCCCATCGCGCGCTCCCTGCGCATCCAGCGGACGGGGGCCGTCGGCGTCCTCCTCACCGAGGAGCTGACCTACGCCTTCGACGACCAGGCCTCCGTCGAATTCATGTCCGGCGTCTCGCAGGCCTGCGGGGAGATGGGAGTGTCCATGCTGCTCATCCCCGCCGGGGTGCAGTCCGATGGGAAGGACGCCACCGCCCTGATCAACCAGGCCGCCGTCGACGGTTTCATCGTCTACTCCGTCGCCGACGAGGACCCCTACCTGGAGGCCGCCATCAGCCGGGGGCGTCCGGTCGTCATCTGCGACCAGCCCGCCGGCCGGGAGGGGGTGCGCTTCGTCGGTATCGACGACCGCGAGGCCATCAAACCGGTCGTCCGCCGTCTCGTCGACGCAGGTCACCGCAAGATCGGCATTCTGTGCATCCGGCTCGATCGGGAGCCCAACAACGGGCCCGTCAGCCAGGAGCGGCTCGCCGGGGCGCGCATGAACGTGCAGCGTGATCGCGTGACCGGTGCGCTGGAGATCCTCGCCGAGGCGGGCATCGACACCGCCAGCGTGCCCCTCGTGGAGCGCCACATCAACGACGCCGAAACCACCGAGGATGCGGCCCGCGAACTGCTGAAAAATAACCCGGATCTCACCGCCGTGGTGTGCACGACCGACTCGATGGCGCTCGGTCTGCTGCGCTACGCCGAATCGGCGGGCATCGACGTGCCCGGCGAGCTCTCGGTGACCGGTTTCGACGGCATCCCGCAGGCGGAGGCCGCAGGCGTGGTCACGGTGCGCCAACCCTCCCGCACCAAGGGGCGGCTGAGCGGTGAGCACCTCGCAGAGGAGATCCGGGAGCGCCGGAAGGCGGCGAAGAACCGGAAGTCCGCGCCGTCGCGGGCGCACTCGGAGACCCCGCCGGCGGTCTACCTGGAGACCACGGTGCTGGAGGGCACCTCCATCGCCCCACCCCGGGCTTAGGACGCCCGTGGACCAAAAAAACCAGCTCCGCGGGCAACTGCGCCGCGGGCACTACCTACGCAGCGCTGCGAGCCGCTGGAGCGCGTCCCGAACGTCGAAGGGGCTGCCCAGGCTACGGGTCGCCGCGGTGGTGTCCGCGAGTCGGCCGCCCACGTGGACGCCGACGTCTGGTCGTGGCTGGGTGAGGGTGGAAAGGACGGTTTCGTCGGTGACGTCGTCGCCCAGGAAGAAGACCACGTGCTCCGGCAGCCGGGGGCGTAGGCCCGCAACGTAGCTGCCCTTGGTTGCGGTGGCCACGCTGAGTTCCAGGATGTCGCGGCCCCAGGTGACCTGCACCGGAACCGCCGGGTTGCTGCAGGTAGCAGCGAACTCCGCCAAGCGCTGATTCGCCTGCTCCGCGGCCTCGCGGCTGGCGGCCTGCCGGGTGTGCAGCCCCACCGAGTATGGCTTGTACTCCACCCACATGCCGGGGTCCTCGGCCGCGATCTGCTCGGCGTGCTCGCCCAGCTTCTGCAACACCTGCGCCCGAGCCGAGGGGGAGGGGCTCACGATTCCGTCTGCGGCGCTGCCGGCGGCGTCCTCGTCCACGGTGCCCGCGCTGCCCGAGAGCGAGTCCTCCGCGCCATGGGAACCGACCAGGCGGATGTCATCCGGGCCTGGATTCTCGAGCACCGGCAGGCCGGTGACCGCGGAGAGCTCGCGCAGCTGGCGGCCGGAGATGATGAGTACCGTCACCCCCGGGAGTCCGGCGAGCTCACGCAGCGCCTCCAGCGCGCCGGGGACCGCGCGCACGTCGGTGGGGGAGTCTGAGAACTCCGCCAGCGTGCCGTCGAAGTCCACCGCGAGCAGCAGCTTCTCCGACGCCGCGAGGTAGGAGAGGTCCTGCGCGCCCAGCGTTTCGGGGCCCAGAGTGTCAGGACTCAGAGCATTAGGATCCAGCTTTTTGGGATCCTGCGGGTTCGGGGGCAGGCTAGCGGGCATTGGCGAGCTCCTTAAAGTGTTCTCTTCGCGGGGCCCGTGGCAGCCCCTGGGGACGGGTACTGCCTAGGCGCGGGAGACCATGCTCAGCGCCTTCGGGGTCTCCCACTCCGGGGCGTCCGGGTGGAATTGCTGCAGCCGCAGCGAGCGCCCACCGTCGCGGGTATAGGTCAGCGTCTGGTTCTCTAGGACGTCGCGAAGGCGCTCAGCGTTGCGCTCATCGCTCGGCGCGCACTGGGCCTCGCCGCCGATCTCCTCGACGCTCAGCTGACCGACCTCAAGCTGGGATTCCTGCTCTCGCCACTGCACGTCGGCCGTGAGATTCAGGCAGCCGCTCGCCCCGGTCAGGGAGTCCTCGCCGATGACCAGAAACACGCGGCCCTCCTGGGTCTCCGGCAGATCCGCCGGAGTCTCCGGGTCCTGGTAGATGCGGGTGACCTGCCACTGCGTCCAACCCACCGGGGATTCGGACTCGCCGCAGGCACTGAGCCCCAGCAGGCCGGCGGCAGCGAGGATGGCGGCACCCGCCCGGGCCGCAGTTCGGCCCCGGTGAGTTCCGCGCAGGTTTCTGAGTTCCATCAACGTTCCTCCCCACCCGGGGACGCCACGTCCGCGCGCAGTTCGGCCAGGAAGCTGTCCGCCCAGTGGTCGACGTCGAACTCGCGGACGTTCTCCCACATCTTCCGCATCCGCGCCCGGCGATCCGAAGGCTTGGACGTCGCCGCCGCGAGGATGATCTGCGAAAGCTGCGTCTTATCGTAAGGATTGCACATGAACGCGCTGGTTAGCTGAGTGGCCGCGCCCGTGAACTCCGAGAGCACAAGGGCGCCGGTGCCATCCGAGTGGCAGGCCACGTACTCCTTGGCCACCAGGTTCATCCCATCCTTCAGCGCGGTGACCAGCATGATGTCCGCCGCCAGGTACAGTGCCACCAGCTTCTTGAAGGACTGGTGGCTGTGCACATAGCTGACCACCGGCCGGCCCATGGATCCGTGCTTGCCGTTGATCCGGGAGACGATGCGCTCCACGTCCTTGCGGGTGGCCTGGTAGTCTTCCAGCCGCTCCCGCGAGGGAGTGGCCACCTGCACCATGGAGATGTCCTTGGCCTTGAGCCCGTGCTTCTTCAGCTCACCGGAGTCCAGCAGCTCCTCAAGAGCCAGCAAGCGCTGCACGATGCCCTTCGTATAATCCAGCCGGTCCACCCCGGCCATCAGTACCTTCGGCGAGCCCAGCTGTTGGCTCAGGTGCTGCGCCTTGGCCAGCGTCTCCGGCTGCTGGGCCTGTAGTTCGACGGCGGCGGAGTCCAGGGAGATCGGGAACACCCCGATGCGGGTGACGTGCTCTCGGGCCTGCTGAGCCTTCCCATCGACCTCGGCCTGCGCATCGGCTGCGGCAGCACTGGTCGCCGCGGGATTCGTGGTGCACCAGCCGATGACGGAGTTCTCCTCCGGAAGGCGGGCACCATTGACGAACTCGGCGTCCGTGGGGTCGTCGTAATGAACGTCGAAATCCAGTGCGCGGAGCGTATGCAGGAAGTTCCGGGCGCTGTCCTGGGTCTGGAAACCGATGAGGTCCGCGCCGAGCGTGCCGGCCAGCACCTCGCGGCGCCACGGGAGCTGGCGGAACAACTCCGGGGCGGGGAAGGGGATGTGGAGGAAGAAGCCGATCCTCAGGTCCGGGCGCGCCTCGCGGATCATGCCGGGCACCAGGTGCAGCTGATAATCCTGCACCCACACCGTCGCGCCGGGCGTGGCCTCCTTGATCGCCTTATCCGCAAAGCGGCGGTTGACGGCGTGGTAGCTCGCCCACCAGGAGCGCTTATAGCGCGGATGCACAATCAGGTCGTGGTACAGCGGCCACAGTCCCGCATTGGAGAAGCCCTCGTAGAACTCCTCGTAATCCGCCTCGGAGAGGTTCACCGGGATCAGGTCGATGCCGGTCTTCTTGCGCGGAGGCATCTCCTTGGCCTTGACCTTCTTGGTCGTCCCCGGCCAGCCGATCCACGCGCCGTTATTGTGCTGCAGCACTGGCTTGAGCGCCGTGACGAGCCCGCCCGGGGAGGCCACCCACTTATCGCCGATCCGGTCGACGGGCAGACGGTTGGCGATAACAAGAAAATCCGAACCACCGTCGGTGGCCATCGTGCCTCCTGAAGCGCTTCCTAAGTGCCGGTTATGACACCAAGTGTACGCGGACTACTGGGCCTTCTTCGTGGCCTTTTTCGTCGCCTTCTTAGTGGCCTTCTTGGTGCTCTTCTTCGCAGCCTTCTTGGTCGCCTTTTTCGCAGCCTTCTTGGTGCTCTTCTTAGCAGCCTTCTTCGTGGTCTTCCGGCTAGCCTTCTTCGTCGCGGCCTCGTTGGCCTCCAGCTCCTCGACGACCTTGCGGTGGATCAGGCCCTCCGGCTCGACGCCGAGCATGCTCATCAGGGTCACGCCGTCCAGGAAGTCCTCGGCATAGGTGGCAACGATCCGCTGGGCGGCGAGAGCGGTTTCCACCGGTACGGCGTGCAGAGACTCGGCGCTAGCTGGACGATTGTCTGTGACCTTTGGGGGCACTGGCATCCTCTTTCACGAAAACTCTTGAACTGGCGGTGGGCTTTGACGGTGAATCAAAAACTCGTTGCCTGGTAACGGGCCTATTCTACGCTAATCAGTCCCGGCCGTGTTCGGAGCCCGCAGCTGGACCGCCGTCGCCGGTGAGGTCCTGCTGAGCCGGGGAGTCGGCCTGTTCCTGCTGCTGCGCCTGCTTCTCGCTCTCCCGGATCTTCGCGAGCTTGCGGCGTTGCCTCGTCCGCAGCAGGGAGTCGATGCTCCACAGGGACCGGGTGCCCTCCCGCTTGCGGCTCATCCGCGGCACCGAGCGGTCCATCGGGTGCTGGTCCAAGGGATGTGCCGCATGGTTGCCGTGCCGGCGGCGCGGACGGCGCTCGCGCACCGCGATGCGGGGGCGGCGCAGGCCGTACTCCCGGTGCAGGATGCGGGGGCGGCGCAGGCGGCGGGCCACCCACTCGCCGAAGACCACGCCGGCAGCCAGCGTCGTTGCCGTCGCCGCAGCCAACGCCAGGTTCGACATACCGATGACCAGCTTGTCCTGCAGGATCGAGGACATCCCCCGGTAGAGGGCCAGGCCGGGCAGGAACGGGGTAATGCCGGCAGCGGCGGTGATCTGCGGCGGCACCATGTACCGGCGGGAGAGCAGACCACCGGTCATGCCCACCAGAATCGCGGCGGCCGCAGCCGGCATCATCGTCGAGCTCTCGGCCAGCGCCTGGACGATGTTGTGCGCGATGGAGGCGACCAGTGCCGTGGCCGCGGCGACCACCGTCGCGCGCCGCTCGGTAAAACAGGCCAGGCAGAAGAAGACCGTCGCCGCCGCGCCCGAGAGCACGCGCACCGTCGTCCCGCCGAGAACGCCCGAGGTGGTGGACACGTCCAGTGGAGTCATGTCGATGCCCACCATGTGAACGAACTGCAGAGCCGCGCCGATGCCCGCGATGATCGCGCCCGTATTCAACACGGTCTCGAAGAAGCGAGCAGAGGCCGTGACCGGAGCCCCCGTCACCGCGTCCTGGAGCGCCTGGACCAGCGTCAATCCCGCGAGCTGCGCGACGATACAGGACGCCACCACCAGCGAGGGAGGGAAGTACCAGCCACGCTCCGTCGCGAATTGCGTGACCACCGCGGCGGGCAAGACCGCGATGAAGCCGCCCAGGAAGTTCTGGTAGAACTCCGGCAGCGACTTCGACGCCAACCACGCCGTCGAAAACATGATGAACAGGGTCGTGATCGTCGCGACGAAAGCGACGGCATAGCCACCGCCCAGCAGCAGGGCAATGGAGAAAGCGAATCCACCCCAGGAGAGCAGAGCCCAGCGGGTGCGGAACGGCAGCGGGCTGCGCTCGATCTCGGCGAGAATCTGTTCCGCGGTATCCAGCGGGGTGGCGCCCGCGATGATGGAACGCACCAGCCGGTCGATCTCCGTGAGGCGGGAGAAATTCGTGCTCAGGGTCTTCACGACTCGGAAGGCGGACACGGGGCTGCGGGACTCGTCGTTGTGGGCGTACACGGTGATGGTGTTCAGCGTGATGTCCACGTGCGTGTAGTGCAGGCCATACGCGGCGGCGATCGCCTTGATCTCCGCCTTCGCGTCCGAGTTGCCTGTGCCGGCGGCCAGCAGTTGATCCCCGATGCGTGCGGCAAGGTTCAGTACGCGGTGGATTTCCTCCGGGTCCGTGAGGTTCACCGGGGCCAGCGGCGTCGGCGGCGGCGCTAACCGAATCCCGTCGATGGTCGCGCGATTGCCGGTAAAGAGCATGTCGCTGGCGCGTCGGGCGAACCGAGCTAGATAATTTGCCACAACCACACCGTACACAAGGCCCCCTCCCGCACTGGAGGTGATGGTGGGTCTAAAATTCGTGGGCTCTCGTGGTGGGCTGCTACTCTTTAAGCGCTCATGCCTCGTATGGGGTGTTGGGTGTGCCGAAGTGGCGCAATTGGCAGCGCAACGCACTTGTAATGCGTAGGTTGCGAGTTCGAGTCTCGTCTTCGGCTCAGTGAAAGGCCCCGGGAAACTGGGGCCTTTTCTTTATGCCTTGACTCTTGCTCCGGGGTGCGCCCGGGAGGCCGTGCGGGTGGAGAGTATGAATCGTGGCGATAGTCGGCGTATTCGGTGACGGAGCAAGAGGGGATTACCGGGAATAGTGACTTTTCAGACGAAATAAAAATTAACTCCAGATTCGTCCTCTATTAACCCGAAATATAACTGGGGTTGGAGAAGGGTTTCTCTAATTAGGTCCAAATGGGGGGATATTTATATCTCCGCTGGCACGAGGCTGTTTTTGCGCTATTCTTCTGCTGTGTGTTCGCGTCGCGAAATGGCGTTAGATACTTTTGCGGCGCGGCCTTCTCTTCAGAAGTAATAATTCACCCCACGCGTAATGTGAAAGTCTTTTCATGCCTCAATTGACCGCAATTCGCCCGTCGCGCTCGAATAAGATCGCTGCCCGCGCGGCTGCAGCAGCCCTCGCCGCCACCCTCGCCGGCGGCATCGTCGCGAGCCCGGCAGCCAACACCGCGGCGCTCGCCGCCCCGGCCGGCCCCTCCCAGGCCGGCGCCGCACCGCGCGGCAACCTGCTGCCGGAAAGCTCCGCCACCGGATCTGTCCAACTTCCCGGCCTCTACGACCCCGTTCCCCACAACGGTGCCCCGCAGCCACAGGCCTTCCCGGCCTCCGAGTACGGCTGGTACCTGTCGGACCTCAGCTCCCACCCTTATGGCAACTACGTCACCCTCATCGACGGCTTCAATGACCTGCGGGCCAAACACCCGGACGTCATGAAGTCAAACCTTGACCAGGTCGCTGAGATCAACAACAACGCCCCCGCCGCCCGGATTGCCCAGGCTCAGGAGGATGCAGCGACCTCCAAGGAGGGCGTGCTCCGCATCTTCGCCGACGCCTTCGGCGAGGAGCTCGGCGAGCACTTCCGCCAGGCCCTGAAGGAGCACCGTCTTCCCAAGACCCAGATGCTCTTCGGCGGCGCCACCGCGCGCGCCGGGGGAGTGGCCTCCTCCACCTTCATCGAGAAGCAGTACTACAACTTCGACCGCCCGTTGGTCGTCGCCCCGGAGCGGATCACCAAGCACAACCTGCCGGGCAAGGATTTCTACAGCACCTCGAAGGCCTTCCCCTCAGGGCACACGAATCAGTCCACCTGGACCACCACACTGCTGTCCTACATGCTCCCCGAGTTCGCCCCACAGCTGCTCGCCCGCGGTGCCGAGGGCGGCTACTCTCGCGTGGTTCTGGGCGTTCACTACCCACTGGATGTCATTGGTGGCCGCATGGTCGGTACCGCCGCGGCTGCGGACCGACTAAATGACCCCCGCATGCGCGCCAACCTGGATGCCGCCGCCCAGGAGATCCGCGCCGAGCTCGAGTGGCGCTGCGGGGACACCCTTGCCAACTGCGCCCAGAAGCAGGCCGAGGCGGGCAAGGGATACAACCCGGCCGCCGTGGATCGCTACACCGAGCTGATGAACTACGGCTTTACCCCGGTCTACTCCGAGTCTGCCCCGATGGTGGTCCCGCAGGCTGCGCCAGCCTTACTGCTGGGTAAGTACCCGAACCTCTCCTACGCGCAGCGCGCCGAGATCCTTCGCCAGACCGCCGGCCCTGCCGGCTATCCGCTGGATAAGCAGGGTGCTGAGGGCTCCTGGCAACGACTCAACCTGGCCAAGGCGCTTGCCACGAAGGTCACCGTTTCCGAGGACGGCTCCGTGGAGGTGGTTGGCTAATGGCAACGCTTACTCGTCGCCGCGTCCTGCAGAGCATGGCGGCCACCGGTGGGGTGGCCGCCGCTGGAAGCCTACTGCCGGCCGTTCACGCGGCCCCCGCCCGCACCGTGCTGGGCGCAGAGAACTGGGACCCCGAGGTCTTCGCCCACTCCGTGGCCTCCGGGGATCCGACTGCCAGCGCCGTCATCATCTGGACCCGTGTGACCCCAACGAAGGATGCGCACCCCGGCTCGGGGAAGGGGCCGGACGTCGCCGTGACGTGGGAGGTCGCCACCGACCCCGAATTTAAGGACGTTGCCGCGTCCGGGACGGTCACCGCCAGCGCCGAGTTCGACCACACCGTTAAGGTCGACGCCACTGGCCTGGGCTCGGCCACCACATACTTTTATCGTTTCACGGCCGACCTGGGGGAGCGGAAGGCGACCTCCCGGGTGGGGCGTACCCGGACCGCCCCGGGGGCGGGCGACGATGTCAGCGCCATCCGTTTCGGCGTGTGCAGCTGCTCGAACTACGAGGCCGGCTTCTTCCGCAGCTACCGGGACATGGCTGAGCGCGATGACCTGGAATTCGTCCTGCACCTGGGTGACTACACCTATGAATACGAGACGGGCGGCTACACCGGGGTATATGGCCAGCAGGCCCGCACCGTGGAGCCGGCACACGTCACCCAGACGCTCGCGGACTTCCGCATCCGCCAGGGCTGCTACCGTCAGGATGCCGACCTTGCCGACCTGCACGCCGCCAAGCCGATGGTTTGTGTGTGGGACGATCACGAGTTCGCGGACAATAACTGGCGCGAGGGCGCGACCGGGGAGAGCTTCAAGAAGGGGGACGACTACCCGGCGCTAAAGGCAGCCGCCTCCCGCGCGTACTTCGAGTGGATGCCCGTGCGGGTGCGCCCCGAAGCGCGCGCCCAGCACCTGTACCGCACCCTGCAGTACGGTCCATTGATGGAGATCATCATCCCGGACCTGCGCTCCTACCGCGATGCGCAGCTGATCCAGTCCGGTGACCACCTGCTGGATTCCGACCCGGACTTCATCCGCGCCGCCGGTCGTGAGGGGCGCACCATGATGGGGCGCAGCCAGTTCGAGTGGTTCAGCAACGCCATCAAGTCCTCCACCGCGAAGTGGCAGGTCGTCGCCAACGAGGTGATGTTCGCGCCGATGACCCTGCCGGCGACTCTGGATCCGAAGCTGCACGACTGGCTGGTGGAGAAGATCGGCCTGCCGGAGCAAGGCATCCCGCTGAACCCCGACCAGTGGGACGGCTACATGGTGGAGCGGCAGAAGATCATTGACACGATCGCCGGGCTGCCGGATAAGAACGTGGTCTTCCTGACCGGGGACATCCACAGCTCCTGGGCGAACGATATCCCGAGGGATGTCTTCGGCTACCGCACGGGCCAGAACACGAAGGCGGTGGCCACCGAGTTCGTGACCCCGTCGGTGACCGCGAAGAGTGCCTTCGATTCTCTGGCGGTCAGCCGCGCCTTCGACGCCGCCACTCGGCAGCTGCTGTACACCGGGGAGAACCTGCTCTCCGGGGTGAACCGGTGGTTCAAGTGGATCAACTTCACCGATCACGGCTACATGGCCGTGGAGGTGGGGCAGGAGGCCACGCAGTGCGACTGGCACTTCGTGGACCACGTGCTGGCCAAGGACATCCCGTTCCGCCTGGGCAATAGCTTCCGGGCGGAGATTGGGGCCCCTGGTGCCCGCAGCGTTGCCGCGGGGCTGAATCGCGCCCAGCGGGTTTACTAGCCGGCTGGGCGCGGGGGCTCTGCTAGAAGCGGTAAACCATGACGTAGCACTCCTCGTGGGGTGCCACGCCATGGTCGACGAAGCCGAACTTGGAGTACATGCGGCGGGCGCGGTCATTGCCGAAGTCCACCGCCAGGCTGACGGAGTGGTAGCCCTTCGCACGGGCGTGATCCAGGGTCGCGGCCAGTAGCCTGCGGCCCAGCCCAAGGCCGGTCATCGTCGGGCGGAGCGCGATGGCCAGCTCCGGGATGTCATCGGAGATATAGCCCGCGCCGGGCTCGGATTCGGTGAAGTTACGCAGCCATGCAGCGCCCGCGGGTGCGCCCTCGTACTCGGCGATGATTCCGCCCTGCTCCGCGGTCCACATGTCTACGTAGCGGACCAGGTCATCCTGGAAGTGCTCGGAGAGGTCTTTCCCAGGGTCACCCCAGGTATCAGTTTCGCGGAACATTTCCGTGATGAATCCGCGGTCGCCCTCGCTCGCGACGCGAAAAGTGAGCGCGTCGGTGGACGGGCGCTCGGCTGCTGACTCTGCCTGAATATCCTCGCTCATGCCACAAATATAGAACACCGGCGCTGAACCACGGGATCGGGGATCCGCGCTCGGCGCCAATGCGCTCCAATATTTAAGGAGCTCTCAGCAGCTCGGGGATTAGTAGATGTAGACCTTGTCACCCGGCTGCAGGTAGTTGAAGAAAGTCCGAGCAGCCTCGCCGTTCATGCGAACGCAGCCAGCGGACTGCACGTTGGTCGTGCCCTGGTGGAAGGCGTGACCGTTGTTCGTGAAGTACACGGCGTACGGCATCGGTGCGTTACCGAACTCGTAGCTGATCTCGTCCTTGACCTTGCGGGTCACCGTGAACATGCCACGCGGGGTCTCCTGGCCTGGGCGGCCGGTGGAAACGATGACCGGGCCGTAGGAGCGCTTGCCGCCCTTCTGCAGCCAGGCGCGCTGGGCCTTGATATCGACGCACGCGTGTGCGGAGGCCGGGCACGGGTTGGACGCCGGGCGGGCCTGCTTCTTTGGCGCTGGCTTCGGGGCCGGCTTCGGTGCACGGACTGCCTCGCGCTGCTGCAGCGCACCCGGCGCGACGGCGTTGACGAAGTTATCGATGCCCTGGATCACCGGGGTGCGGAACTGTGGTGGCAGGTTCTTGGCCTGGGCCACCAGCGCGTCCCGGGCGTTCAGCAGAGCGGTCATGCCGTTGGCCTGGGCCTGGCGCAGCTGGGCGTCGAAGTCGGCCTGCAGCTGCGTGATCTGCGGCGGCAGGGAGGGGGCTGCCACGGAGGGGCCGGGCTGCGGGGCAGCGCTGGCCTCGGAGGCGGTGGCGACGGATGCTCCAACGCCGAGGGTGGAGGCGCCGAGCGCGAGGGCAGCAGCGCCCGCGAACTGCTTCTTGGAGGTGTTGGACACCTTGCGGTGCTTGCCGATGTAACGAGTCATGCGCTTCAGAATAAACCCATTTGTACGTGAGAGAAAGCTGAACGCGCCGGGTGAGTCTCCTGTTAATGCTGCGTTTAGCTGGCTGCGTTCAGCGGGCAACGCTGCCCGTGGGGTGGCGGCGGGCGAGCGAGTCCCCGGATCTGCCGCTACCGCGTCCCAACGTTTTCGGGTGCCCGCACCGTTCGCGCCGGGAATATTCTCCAGTGGTCAAGCGCTAAAATATGTACAGCAAGCATTCAGCAAGCTCCCAGTCTCGGTGGAAGCAGATCGGTGAAGATAGAGCCATGACTACCCCAAACACGCAGCCCGTCAAGGTTCTCGTCGTCGACGATGAGGACAACATCTCCGACCTGATCAAGGTCAGCCTGAAGTTCCAGGGATTCGACGTGGAGACTGCTGACAACGGGCAGACCGCGCTGGAGATCGCGGATACCTACCGCCCCGACGCCTTCATCCTGGACGTCATGATGCCCGGCATGGACGGCTTCACCCTGCTCAACAAGCTCCGCGAGGCCGGCCACGATGTCCCGGCCCTG
>DYZK01000012.1 GCA_020741275.1 Corynebacterium urealyticum | reverse complement strand
CAGGACGAGGCCGCAGCGGCCATCGTCGTGGGTGACGGCGCCCCGGAGCAGCCTGCGGGCGTGCCCGTCTTCGCCTGGAAGGGGGAGACCCTGGCCGAGTACTGGTGGTGCCTCGAGCAGATCTTCACCTGGGGCACCGACGCCAACGGTGAGCCCGTTTATCCGAACATGATTCTGGACGACGGCGGCGACGCCACCATGGCAGTCATCAAGGGCAAGGAGTTCGAGCAGGCCGGCCTGGTTCCGCAGCCGGGCGAGGGTGACTCCGATGAATACGGCGAGTTCCTGGGCATGCTGAACCGCGTTTTCCAGCGCGATAACACCTTCTGGACCAACAACGCCGAGCAAATTAAGGGTGTTACCGAGGAAACCACCACCGGCGTTCACCGCCTGTACCACTTCGCTGAGCAGGGCACCCTCCCATTCCCGGCGATGAACGTCAACGACGCGGTCACCAAGTCCAAGTTCGATAACAAGTACGGCACCCGCCACAGCCTCCTGGACGGCATCAACCGCGCCACCGACATGCTCGTCGGCGGCAAGTCCGTCCTGGTCTGCGGCTACGGCGATGTCGGCAAGGGCTGCGCCGAAGCTTTCGCTGGTCAGGGCGCGCGCGTCGTCGTCACTGAGGCAGACCCGATCAACGCGCTACAGGCGCTGATGGATGGTTTCCCGGTCGTCACCGTCGATGACGCCATCGGTGCGGCAGACATCATCATCACCGCGACGGGCAACCTGGGCATCATCACCTTCGAGCAGATGCAGAAGATGAAGGACCACGCGGTCCTGGGCAACATCGGCCACTTCGACAACGAGATCGACATGGCCAGCCTCCTGCACCGCGACGACGTCACCCGCGTGAACATCAAGCTGCAGGTCGACGAGTTCAGTTTCGCGAACGCAGAGGGTGAGCAGATCAGCATCATCGTCCTGTCCGAGGGGCGCCTGCTGAACCTGGGTAACGCCACCGGCCACCCGTCCTTCGTCATGTCCACCTCCTTCGCGGACCAGACCATCGCGCAGATCGAGCTGTTCAAGAACACCGACCAGTACGGCTGCGAGGTCTACCGCCTGCCGAAGATCCTGGACGAGAAGGTCGCACGCATCCACGTCGAGGCGCTCGGCGGCAAGCTCACGAAGCTGACCAAGGAACAAGCGGAGTACATCGGCGTGGACGTCGAGGGCCCGTACAAGCCGGAGCACTACCGCTACTAAAGGCCTGCCCCGCCCGTAGCTGAGGCGGGCAATGCTAGGAAAGCAGAGACCGAGAAGAACCCATGATCATCGCTTTTGAGGGTATCGACGGAGCAGGGAAGAACACCCTGGTCACCGCGTTGGAAGCCGAACTGCTGGCAAGGGAGCTGCCCGTCGCGCGGGTGAGCTTCCCCCGCTACGAGGACTCCGTACACGCCCAGCTCGCACAGCGGGCACTGACCGGCCAGATGGGGGATCTCATCGACTCGGTCCACGGCATGGCCACCCTCTTCGCCCTGGACCGCGCGGAGGTCGCCGAGCAGCTCGAGGACCTGGACGCCGATGGCTACATCGTGCTGATGGACCGCTTCGTGGCCTCCAATGCGGCGTACTCCGCGGCCCGGCTGCCTGACGAAGCGACCGACGGGGTGCAGCCGGTGGAGCCTGCACAGCACCAAGTAGTGGAATGGGTTCGCAGTCTCGAGGTCGATGACCTGGGTTCCCCGGTGCCGCACCTGCAGGTGCTGGTGGACGCCAGCGCGGAGGTCGCCGGCGAGCGGGCGAAGTCCCGGGAGCAGCAGGACGCCGCCCGCACGCGCGATGCCTACGAGGCCGACGGCGGACTGCAGCAGCGCACCCTCGAGGCCTACCGCAGCCTGGCTGCTGCCGAGTGGTTGGGCCCGTGGCAGGTCGTGGCCTCGGAGGCTGGGGGAGTGGCCGAGCGGGCTGGCCAGCTCGCCGACCGGATTGAGGGCGAGTACCGGGAGCTGGAGTCCTAATCCCCACGGGCGTGTCTGCCCGGCATAGTACAAAGAACTAAAGACTTTAAAATCAAGAAAAGTGAAGGAAGCACTGCGCTCATGACAGCCAAGATTCTGGTGGTCGACGACGATCCGGCGATCTCGGAGATGCTCACCATCGTGCTGCAGACCGAAGGTTTCGACACGGTCGTGGTCGGCGACGGCAACGACGCCGTCACCGCAGCCCAGGAGCATGATCCCGACCTGATCCTGCTGGACGTCATGCTGCCCGGAATGAGCGGGATCGACGTCTGCCGCACGGTGCGCGAGTTCTCCACGATGCCGATCGTGATGCTCACTGCCCGCACGGACACGGTGGATGTCGTGCTCGGCTTGGAGTCCGGCGCGGATGACTACATCACCAAGCCCTTCAAGCCGAAGGAACTCATCGCCCGCGTGCGTGCTCGGCTGCGTCGCAGCCCGGAGGAGTCCGCTGAGTCCACCACCATTCGCGTGGGAGAGGTGGAGATCGACACGGCTGGCCATGAGGTCACCCGGGGCGGGGAGGTCATCAATCTGACCCCGATCGAGTTCGATCTGCTGACCACCCTGGCCTCCCGGCCGGGCCAGGTGTTCAGCCGCGAGGAGCTGCTGGAGAAGGTCTGGGGCTACCGCAAGTCCGGTGACACCCGCCTGGTGAACGTCCACGTTCAGCGCCTGCGCTCCAAGGTGGAGCGCGACCCGGATGATCCGCAGGTGGTGCTGACCGTCCGCGGTATCGGCTATAAGTCGGGCGAATAGCTGATGCCCAGCCCCGTTCCGCCGAATGGTCCGGCCGAGCCCGATGCGCTGACCGATACTGAGTCGCGCCGCTCGGCCGGCTCGCCAGTGCACGCGGACGGGGGTGGCTCGGCTCCAGGTATGGGTGTGGACCGTGTAGCGCAGCCGGGGGAAAACACCCTGGCGGCGGCGTCCGCTGGGGAGGGGACCCAACCCTCTGAGGCGGCTGGAGGAGCTGCCGCGGCGGGGGCCAGTGCGACAGCGCCCCGTGCGTCCGACCCCAGTGCGGGGCATTCTTCGCTGGAGCTTGACGCCGCGCCGGCGTCGGGCCCGGAAAAGCCCACGTGGCGCTCCGCGCTGCGGCATCCCGCCGCTACGGCGAAAAGCCTGTGGTACCGCCTGCTGTTCAAGTGGCGTACCTCGATCCAGGTGCGTGTGATTGGCTCGGTGTTCCTCTCCTCGGTGCTGGTCATCGTGGCACTGGGGTTCGTGCTCATCGGCTTTTTGAACCAACAGCTGCTGAATGCGAAGTACTCCTCGGCAACCGAGGAGATCCACCGGGCCCGTGCGACCGTGGAGGAGCAGATCGCCGCCACGGACACCTCCAACCCGCTGCCCGTGCGGCTTAGTGCCGCACGAGCCGTGCTGGCGGACTCCGGCTCCACCGCGAAGTCCAGTTCCGCGGTCTACGAGCCGGTGCTGATGGCGAGCTCCTCCGCGGGAGAGGAAGTCCGGGTGCCGCAGGAGGCGGTGATCCCGCCGAAGCTGCGCAACTTCGTGCAGCAAGGGCAGGTCTCTTACCAGTACACGACGATGACGGAAGGCACGCAGACCTTCAAGGCTCTGGTCATCGGCACGCCCGTGGCCAGCGATGTTTCCGGCATCGAGCTGTACCTCGTGATGCCGCTGGATGCGGAGGAGACCACCCTGAACCTTATGCGCGGCCTCCTGCTGGCTGGTGCGATCGTGCTGCTGGTTCTCCTGGTCGTTATCGCGTGGGTCTTCGCCCAGCAGCTGACCGTCCCGGTTCGTTCCGCCTCCCGCATCGCCGAGCGCTTCGCAGCCGGCCACCTGCGCGAGCGCATGGTCGTGGAGGGCCAAGACGAGGTCGCGCGCCTGGCCATCTCCTTCAACGAGATGGCCGAGTCCCTGTCCGCGCAGATCCGTAACCTGGAGGAATTCGGGTCCCTGCAGCGCCAGTTCACGTCGGATGTTTCCCACGAGCTGCGCACCCCTCTGACGACCGTGCGCATGGCCGCAGACCTCATCAAGGACAACGCGGAGAACCTCGACCCGTTGACCGCGCGTGCGGCCGAGTTGATGGACAACGAGCTCGATCGTTTTGAGATGCTGCTCGGCGACCTGCTGGAGATTTCGCGCCACGATGCGGGCCAGGCCAACCTCTCTGCGGAGAAAATCGATATGCGCGGCGTCGTCCACTCCGCACTGGCGCAGGTCCGCGGTCTCGCCGAAGACCTGGGCGTGGAGTTCCGCCTTGATCTGCCGAAGGAGCCAGTCACCGCCGAGGTGGACTCGCGCCGCGTGGAGCGCATCCTGCGAAACCTGCTGGCCAACGCGGTGGATCACTCTGAGGGGCATCCGGTGGAGGTGGCCCTGGCAGCCACGGAGCGCAATGTGGCGATCACCGTGACGGACCACGGGGTGGGATTGAACCCGGGCGAGGAAGGGATGGTGTTTAACCGCTTCTGGCGCTCGGACCCGTCCCGCGAACGTCGGACGGGTGGCACGGGCCTGGGCCTGGCGATCGCCAGGGAGGACGCCAAGCTGCACGGCGGGGTGCTGGACGCCGTTGGCGAGCCCGGGGTGGGCTCCTGCTTCCGTCTGACTGTGCCACGTAAAGCCGGCTCGGCGGTAGGGACCTCACCGCTGCCGTTGGCCGTGACGGCGACGATCGATCACGACGCGGACGAGCCAGCGAACGGCAACCCACAGGATGATGAGCGTCAGGCCGAGGAATCCGGAGATGCCGACATTCAGGCCACCGGGACGAACGAGGCTCAAACTCTCGAAAACTCGGCGGATCAGCCTGGTGAGCAGGCGACGGACCACGCGCCGGGCCCTATCAGCGATGATGACGCCCCGCGACCGGAAGGGGAGGAATCGTGAGGAAGTTCAAACTGATCGGCACCGCGCTGGTGGCTAGCGGAACTCTCGTGGCCAACGGATGCACGACGTTGCCGGGCGATTCCGCCCCGGAGGTGATTAGTTCCTACTCGCCCGCCCCGGACGTGGAGGACGTCGTCGAGCCGAAGGACAACCAGCCCTCCGACCTTCTGCTGCGCGACTTCTTTGCGGCGAGTGCGCACCCGGTCAGCGATTACGCGGCCGCCCGGAAGTTCCTCACCGCCGAGCGCGCGGACCAGTGGCACCCGGAACGCAAGACGAAGGTGCTGGACCGCGTGTTCATCAACTCCGATGGCGCGGTGCGTGACGGCAAGATCACCTACCGAGTGCGTGGCAATGTGCTGGGCACGCTCTCCCCGGGCGGGGTGTTCACCCCGGAGTTCACGGGGTACGAAACCACCTACGAGATGGTGCAGGAGCGGGGCCAGTGGCGGATTTCCAACTTGCGAGATGCGGTGGTGCTGGACCGCGCGGACTTCTTCTCCGCCTACGAGGCCCGGGACCTGTATTTCGTTAACCCGCGTGGTTCGATGCTCGTACCCGACCGGCGGTGGGTGTACACACGCCAGCAGTCCACTGGGGCCTCGCTGATTTCGCTGCTGAACAATGGCCCGAACCCGTTGCTGGGCGATGCAGTGAACTCTCTGGTGCCGCCAACGGCGACGGTGCGTACCCAGCGGATCGAGGATGGCGAGTTTGAGGTGGAGTTCACCGGTCTGACCGGGCTGAATCCGGAGGCCCGCCGCCTGCTGGGAGCCCAGGTCGTGTGGACGTTGGCGGGGGCGGATGTGCGCGGCCCGTACCGGTTGATCGCGGATGGCACCCTGCTCTCCGAGGATGTTGGGGAGACCTGGCGGGTCAATGATGTCTCTGAGTTTGACCCGCGTGCCAGCGCTGCGGGGACGCTGCGTGCGGTCTCCGGTGGCCAGGTGCGCGAGCTCAGCGAGTCCAACGCCGACGCAGTGCCGATGGGCGGCTGGTTGGCGTCGAACTACATCGAGTCTCTGGCGGTCTCCTCCCAGGAGAACATGTTTGCAGCGGTCACGGGGATGGGAGACCGTCCGCGCCGCCTGCTGGTGGGCAAGTCGGAGGGAGCACCACAGCAGGTGCTGGAAGCGAAGTCCCTGACCCGCCCGTCGTGGAGTGGGGACGCCCACGCCCTGTACACGGTGGCCGATGGACAGGACATCACGCGCTTTGTGAACTCTGGGCGTACCGGAAACCTCGTGGAGGAACCAGTGGACGCCGAATCGGTGAAACGCCTGGGGCCGGACGCCCGGATCAGCTTGTTCCGGGTTTCCCGCGACGGCGTGCGTGCCGCCCTGCTGATCGACGGCAAGGTGTACGTCGCGGTGCTGCACGACCGCGAGCGCGGCGGGGTGCGCCTGGGCGAGTTGGAGGAGATCGGCTACCAGCTGGGGGACACCGCTGTCTCCGTGGGCTGGCAGCACGACGGCACCCTGTTGGTGGGCACCCGCGCCAACGACGCCCCGGTGTGGCACCTGGCGGTGGATGGGTCGATGGCCCGGCAGGAATCCGCGCGCAACATCGCGGCCCCGGTGGTGGCGGTGGCGTCCACGGCACAGGCGTTGTACGCCACCGATGGGCGGGCTCTGGTGATGCTGAACCGCGATGACTCCGACCCGAAGTACTGGCGCGAGGTGCCGGGGCTGGTGGGACAGCGGGCGATCCCGGTGGTCGCCCACTAGCGACCCGCTCTTGCGGGCGCCCGAGCGTCTTTGGCCATGAAACCCAGGTCTCCGAGGCGGCGCTGGGGTACAACAAGGGGAGTATGGGGACTTAAAGGGGGCTACATGTCTGCTGGGGGCTGGGCCGAGGCAGCGGCGGACCTGCTGCTGCGTAACGACTGCATGTGCTGCGGGCGGCTCGCAGCGGCCGCGGGAAGACTGGCCGGGACCGCGTTGTGCGCGGACTGCGCCCTCGAGCTCACAGTGGCCCCGCAGCGGATCGATCCGCAGGTGCTGAGCGTCCCGGTCTTCGCCTGTGGCCCCTACGGCGGGGCGCACCGGGCGATTGTGCTCGCGGCCAAGGATCACATGCGGGCACCCGCCGCGAAGGTGATCGGCCGGGTGTGGGCCGGTGCGGTGGAGTACCTCGCGGCAGGCGGAGAGCTGCCGCACCCAGGGCTGCGCCCCGTCGCCGTTGTCCCAGCACCCACGCGCCGGGCGGCGGCGAAGGCCCGAGGCGGGGATATCGTCACGGCCGCCGCCCGCCAGCTGGCGCGCACGCTCCCTGGGGTGCAGGTGGCTGCCATCGCCGAGCTGGACGACCACGCCCCGGACGCGGTGGGTTTGAGCAGGCTGCAGCGGCGGGCCTCCCTGGCGGAGAATCTCCGGCTGCACCGAGGCGACGTCCGAAAACTGGCAAAATTCAGCCGTGCGGGAGGGGAGGTCCTGATCCTCGATGACGTCTGCACGACCGGGGCGACGATCGCCCAGTTGGCGCTCGCTCTGGCCGCCCGAGGTGTGCCCGTCCGGGCGGCGTTGACGGTCTGCCACGCATAGCCGAAAAGTTCCATCGGGGGCTTGAAAATCCGCTGCAGCGGGGGCCGCCGATCGGTATAGTTGCGGGTGAAGCATTCGTTACCAGCCAGCGGTAATTCCGTCGCTGGTCTGAAGCGAAAGAACCAGGAGGGCGAGCATGTCGACCGACAAGAACAAGGCTGATTTCCAGGCTGAGGAGCAGGCTGTGCCGAACGCTCAGGTCGAAATCACCGGTCGTAATGTCACGGTGCCGGAGCACTTTGCGGAGCGCGTCAACACGAAGTTGGCCAAGATCGAGCGCCTGGACCCGACCCTGACGTACTTCCACGTGGAGCTCAAGCACGAGAACAACCCACGCCGCGCGGATGAGTCCGACCGCATCCAGATCACCGCGTCCGGCAAGGGCCACATCGCCCGCGCCGAGGCGAAGGAGGACTCCTTCTACGCCGCGCTCGAGGTTGCGCTGGCCCGCATGGAGCGCTCCCTGCGCAAGGTGAAGGTACGCCGCAAGACCCCGAAGTCCGGTCACCGCGCGCCGGTCGGCATGGGCGAGGCAACTGCAGCCCTGGTCGAGGAAGCAAAGCCGCACCAGGAGGAGAAGCCAGGCAAGTACGACGTCGACCCGTACGAGGATCAGTTCCAGCCGGGTCAGGTCGTGCGCTCCAAGACCCACTCCGCGAAGCCGATGAGCGTCGACGAGGCACTCAGCGAAATGGAGCTGGTGGGCCACGACTTCTACCTCTTCGTCAACGAGGAGAATTCGCAGCCTTCCGTGGTGTACCGCCGCCACGCTTTCGACTACGGCCTCATCACGCTGAAGCCGGAAAACAACTAGCGGATAACTCCTGAACTCGGGGTGGCCACGAAGCCTAGAGCCGTGTGGCCACCCCGAGTTTTTATGTGTTGCCGTCAGCCCCGTTCGACAGAGTAGAATAATGGGCTGATCATGCGTCGAAGCTAAACAACGAACGTACGAGACGTAGAAAACGTAGAAAAGGACGAGCAGGTCGTGCTAGGACTATCCAAGATTTTGCGCTGGGGCGAGGGTCGCGCCGTCAAGCGGCTCGACAAGATTGCCGATCAGGTTCTCGAGCTAGAGGACGAGTACTCGGCACTCAGCGACGAGGATCTCCGGGCGAAGACGGATGAGTTCAAGAAGCGCCTCGAGGACGGCGAGAAGCTCGACGACATCCTGCTCGAGGCCTTCGCTACCGCCCGCGAGGCCTCCTGGCGCGTGCTTGGCCAGAAGCACTACAAGGTACAGGTCATGGGGGGCGCCGCGCTGCACTACGGCTACGTGGCGGAGATGAAGACCGGTGAGGGCAAGACCCTGACCTGTGTGCTTCCCGCTTACCTCAACGCCCTCGAGGGCAAGGGCGTACACGTCGTTACCGTCAACGACTACCTGGCGAAGCGTGACTCCGAGTGGATGGGCCGTGTCCACCACTTCCTGGGGCTGAGCACCAACGTGATCCTATCCGAGAAGCGCCCGGCGGAGCGCCGCGAGGCCTATAACGCGGACATTACCTACGGTACGAACAACGAGTTCGGCTTCGATTACCTGCGCGACAACATGGCGCACTCTCTCGACGACCTGGTGCAGCGCGGCCACCACTACGTCATCGTCGATGAGATCGACTCCATCCTTATCGACGAGGCTCGCACCCCGCTGATCATTTCCGGCCCTGTGGAGGGCTCCTCCCAGTGGTTCACCGCATTCGCGCGCATTGCGCCGCGCCTGACCCGCGACATCCACTACGAGGTCGACGAACGAAAGAAGACCATCGGCGTGAAGGAGGAGGGTGTTGAGTTCGTCGAAAACCAGCTCGGCATCGATAACCTCTACGCCCCGGAGCACTCCCAGCTGGTCAGCTACCTGAACAACGCCATCAAGGCTAAGGAGCTGTTCATCCGGGATAAGGACTACATTGTCCGCGACGGCGAGGTCATGATCGTCGACGAGTTCACCGGCCGCATCCTGGACGGGCGCCGCTACAACGAGGGCATCCACCAGGCTATCGAGGCCAAGGAGAACGTGGAGATCAAGAACGAGAACCAGACTCTCGCGACGATCACCCTGCAGAACTACTTCCGCCTCTACGACAAGCTGTCCGGCATGACCGGTACTGCGGAGACCGAGGCAGCGGAGCTGAAGCAGACCTACAAGCTGGATGTGGCCCCGATCCCGACGAACCGCGAGAACCAGCGCGTTGATAACGTGGACCTGATCTACAAGACGCAGGAGGCGAAGTTCGAGGCAGTCGCCGAGGACATCGCCGAGCGCGTGGAGAAGGGCCAGCCGGTGCTGGTCGGTACCACCTCCGTGGAGCGTTCCGAGTACCTGTCGAAGCTGCTGCAGCGCCGTGGCATTAAGCACAACGTGCTGAACGCTAAGTACCACGAGCAGGAGGCGGAGATCGTCGCCCGTGCTGGTCTGCCTGGTGCGGTGACCGTCGCGACGAACATGGCCGGCCGTGGTACGGACATCGTGCTGGGCGGTAACCCGGACATCATCGCCGACCAGGATCTGCGCGAGCGCGGTTTCGACCCGGTGGAGGACCCGGAGGCCTACCAGGAGGCCTGGGATGAGGAGATCGACAAGGCCCGCGAGCGATCCAAGCAGCAGGCTGAGGAGGTCCGCGAAGCCGGTGGCCTCTACGTGCTGGGCACGGAGCGCCACGAGTCCCGCCGTATCGATAACCAGCTGCGTGGTCGTTCCGCGCGTCAGGGTGACCCGGGCGAGACCCGCTTCTACCTCTCCATGCGCGATGACCTGATCACCCGCTTCGTGGGCCAGTCGATGGAGGCGATGATGACTCGCCTGAACATCCCGGATCACGAGGCGATCGACTCGAAGATGGTCACCAACGCCATCAAGGGTGCGCAGTCCCAGGTGGAGGCCGCGAACCTCGAGATGCGTAAGAATGTCCTGAAGTACGACGAGGTTATGAACGAGCAGCGCAAGGTGATCTACGCTGAGCGCCGCCAGATCCTCGAGGGCGAGGATGTGCAGCGTCAGATCCGCGGGATGCTCGAGGACACGATCACCGCGTACGTCACCGCGGCGACCGCCGAGGGCTACGTGGAGGACTGGGATTTGGACGAGCTGTGGCAGGCGCTGCAGTCCCTGTACGGCCCGACCATGAGCTACGAGTCCCTGATCTCCGGCAGCGAGTACGGCAAGCCGGGTGAGCTGAGCTCCTCCCAGCTGCTGGAGGCCGTGCTGGCGGACGCGAACGCGCAGTACGACAAGCTGGAGGACGCCGTCATCGAGATGGGCGGCGAGGAGCAGATGCGCGGCATGGAGCGCGGCGTGCTGCTGAATGTCGTGGACCAGAAGTGGCGCGAGCACCTCTACGAGATGGATTACCTCAAGGAGGGCATCGGCCTGCGCGCGATGGCACAGCGCGACCCGCTGGTGGAGTACCAGCGCGAGGGTGGCGACATGTTTAACCGCATGAAGGAGGGCATCCGCGAGGAGACGATCCGTCAGCTCTTCCTTGTGCGCTCCCAGCTCGCTCAGGCGGGCGCCTTCCAGGTGGAGGACCCGGCAGAGGGTAACGGCGACGAGAACGCCAAGCCGGAGCACACCATCGGCGGCTAACTAGATTAGGTGGATGTGTTCCACCCGCCACAGGCCGGCACGGAGCTCGCCCCGCGAACGTTGCGGGGACCGGGTACCGTGCCGGCCTTCGCCGTTGTCGAGGAAGCCTGCGATGGCGCGCACGCGGCCGTCGTAGAACGCTGAGGCGGAGAAACGGATCTGTCCGAAGCGGGTTTTCTGGGCGTGAACCCGCAGCAGGCGCGCGCCGCCGGTGGCGGGGTGGCTAGCGCGGCGGAGATCATCGATGACGGCCGGGGAGTAGGGCCCGCGCCGCAGGCTCATCGGTGCGCGGCGGCCTTCCCTTGCCTCCAGCCACAGGACGATCCAGCGGCTCAGGGTCGCCAGGTCCACGGCGTTTTGTGGGGTGGCTGGCGGGGCGCTGACCGGTGACGACGACGTCGCGGCGGTGGCCGGCAGGGCTCCCGGCTCCCGGTGTTTCCCAGGCCCTGCCGCACCCGGTCTAGCCACTGGAGTTACTGGCGCCGTGGTGAGAAAGCGGGCCGCTGGTCCGTCCGCCTGCAGCCCTGCTGGGATGCGCAGGTAGTTGTATCCCGGCTTCGGTTTGGACGCCAGCGGCGGGATCTTCTTCGGCTTTTTCGCGAGTGGTGTCCCCGGTTTAGTCAGAGTTGGGCTTGTCATCTTTCCCCCTTGCCCCCACACTGTTGCCCGCGCATCCCCCGATGCGCGGCGCCTGTGCGACTCAGCGTAGCCGAGGGCTGCGCGCCCGTGCCGGAAAATGGCAGAATATAGGGCATGCGAGGACTAGTTGTTGACCATAATGGTGTGCTCGATGGAGCCGAAGAAGACCGCCGCCGTTGGCGCAAGCTGCTGAGCGCTGTCCGCGACGAGGGGCTGGCCGTGGCCATCGTTTCCAACGCGCCGGATGATGCCTCCTCTGACCCGATCCGTCAGTGGGAGAAGGACGGCTACGTGGACACCGTCGTCCTTTCTGGTGAGGTTGGCGTCGAGAAGCCGGACGAGAAGATCTTCCAGGAGGTCGCGAGCCGCCTGGAGCTGCCGGTGAACGACCTGGTTTTGGTGGATGATTCCATCATCAACGTTAAGGGCGCGGTGGAGGCCGGCATGATCGGCGTGTACTACCAGCAGTTCGACCGGATGATCGTCGAGGTGCAGAACATCTTCGAGCTGGAGGGTGAGTTCTAGGATGCGCGTTTTCATCCCGGCGACCCACTCGATGCTCGCGGATTTCGCCCGCGATGGTGTGCTGCCGATTCGCTCTGGGGTGGTGTTCGGGCTGACCCAGGCGGTGCGCGATTTCTACACCTCCGGGGATGACGAGGAGCTGGAGTACACGGCCTTCCTGGATGCCGCGCGTGCGTCCTTGCGGCTGTTGGCGACGGAGGACGCCTCCGGTGCCGAGGAGAAGTTCCCGAACCGCCGGGTCGTTTTGGCTGCGGATATTCCGGACGCCAACCTCACCGCCGATCCGACTGGCGGGGATTCCGTGCTGCGGGTGGAGCCTGCCCAGCTGGAGCTGACGCAGCTGCGCGCGATCCACACGGATGACGAGGATGCGGAAGCCGCAACGCAGCGAGCCAAGGAGTGCATCGATGATGCGGATCTGGGGGATGAGGACGCGGAGCTCGCGCTGGGGGACTGCGAGGATAACCTCATGAGCTGGTACGACAGCAAGGAGCTGGGGGTGCTTGTCGACCTGATGTAGCGGGGGGGCTACGGACACTCTTCGGCAAGCCAAAGCCCGCGTGCGCCACCAATGAGGCAGCGTGCGCGGGCTTGTTCCTTCTATGGCTTGACCTGGGCTATTCCGTCTCGAAAGGAAGCTCCCACTCGTTGTTGCTGCGCAGCGCGGTCAGCAGGCGGCGCACCGCGGCGGCCCGGCGCCCGGAGGCGCCCTCCAGGGTGTCGAGCGCGCACTCCGGATCCGCTGGTGGGCCGAGGTGCGTGCAGCCGCGGGGACAGTCCTGCACGACTTCCCGGAGGTCGTCGAAGACCTGCACCACGGTGTCCGGGTCCACGTGGGCCAGCCCGAAGCTGCGGATGCCGGGGGTGTCGATGATCCAGCCGCCACCAGGCAGGGGCAGGGCGACCGACTGGGTGGAGGTGTGGCGGCCCTTGCCGACCCCGGAGACGTCCCCGGTTTCCCGGTCGGCGTCCGGCACGAGCCGGTTGACCATCGTGGACTTACCCACGCCAGAGTGACCGATCAGGGCGGAGACCTCGCCGGTGATGACTTCGGTGAGCTCGGTGAACTCGTTGCTGATGCCGGTGTAGTGGACGGGCACGTCCAGCTCCCGGAACTCGGCGGCGAAGGCTTCCGGGTCGGCCAGGTCGGTCTTCGTCAGGCACAGCACGGGCTGCAGGCCACCGACGAAGGCGGCGATCAGCGCGCGTTCTACGAACCCGGCCCGCGGTGGCGGATCGGCGACGGCGGTGACGATCAGCAGGTTCTTCGCATTCGCGACGACGATGCGTTCGTAGGGGTCGGTGTCGTCCGCGGTGCGGCGCAGCACGGTGTCGCGCTCGGCCTGTCGGACGATGCGGGCCAGCGTGTCTTTACGCCCGGAGGTATCGCCCACCACGCCGACGCGGTCGCCCACGACTATGGGGGTGCGCCCCATCTCCCGGGCGAGCATGCAGGTGACCTCGACACCGGTCTCATCCAGGACCACGCCCCAGCGGCCGCGGTCGCGGGAGATCACCATGCCCCACTTGGCGTCCTTGTGCTTGGGTCGTTGCTTGGTGCGGGGGCGGGAGCCGCGGCGATTGGGGCGCACGCGGACGTCGGATTCATCCCACTGGTAGCGCACCATCGGCTAGGCCTCCCCGGCGCCGCTGGCAGCGGTGGTGTCGGTGCCGTCCAGCATGCGGGCCCACATGTGCTCGAACCCAGGCATGGTCTTGGCGGTGGTGGCGACGTCCTCGACCTCCACGCCGGGGACGAGCAGACCGATGATGGCGCCGGCGGTGGCCATCCGGTGGTCGGCGTAGGAGCGCCAGCGGGCACCGGCCAGGGGGACCGGGGTGATGTGCAGGCCGTCCTCGGTTTCGGCGACGTTCCCGCCGAGCGCGTTGATCTCCGCGGCCAGGGCGTGGAGACGGTCGGTCTCGTGCCCCCGCAGGTGCGCGATGCCCCGCAGGCGGGTCTCGGTGGTGGCCAGTGCTGCCAGCGCTGCGACGGTGGGGGTGAGTTCCCCGATATCGCCCATGTCCCAGTCCACGCCCTGTAGGGGGCCGGTGGCGCTGGCGGTCAGGGTGCCCTCGTTCAGGGTGACGGTCGCGCCCATGGCTTCGAGGATGGGTCGGATCTGGTCGCCTGCCTGGGTGGTCGTGGCAGGCCAGTGCGGAACGCTGACCGCGCCCTGGGTCAGTGCGCCCGCGGCGAGGAACGGAGTCGCGTTGGAGAGGTCCGGTTCGATCACCCAGTCCACGGCCTTGATGGGGCCGGGGTGGACGGTCCATGTCGGGTGGCCGGTGGCTTCTTCCGTGCCTGTATCGACGACGACGCCCGCCTGGGCCAGCATGTCGATCGTCATGTCGATGTGGGGCTTGCTGGGGACGGACTCGCCGGTGTGGACGATGCGCACGCCGTCGGCAAAGCGGGCGCCGACCAGCAGCAGCCCGGAGACGAACTGGCTGGAGCCGGAGGCATCGATGCGGACCTCGCCGCCGGTTGGCGCGGTGGCCCCTGCGGAGCCCTGCTCCGTGTTGGCGACCGCGGGCAGGACGGTGAAGGGCAGGCTAGTGGTGTCTGCGCTCGGCTCGGTGGCATCCGTGCCTTCGCCGATTCCGGCACCAAGGCCGCGGATGGAGTCCAGGGTCTGGTCCATGGGGCGGCGGCGTGCCTGGGGGTCGCCGTCGAAGCTGACGGGGGCGGTGGCCAGTGCCGCGATGGGTGGGACGAAGCGCATGACGGTGCCCGCAAGGCCGCAGTCGATGTGCCCGCCGCGGAACTGGGCGGGCGGGGTCATGCGCACGGTGGCGGCAGCCCCCTCGGAGTTTAAGATTTCTACACCCACCCCGAGGGTGCGCAGCGCGTCGAGCATGAGGTTCGTGTCGCGGCTGATGAGGGTGTTGGTGATGGTGGCTGGCCCGTCGGCGAGCGCTGCGAGGACGAGCGCGCGGTTGGTGATGGACTTGGAACCGGGAACGGGCACCGTCGCGGTGACGGGGCCGCGTGCGGTGGGGGCGGGCCAGGCGGGGTGGGTGCTAGTCGACATGGCTCTAGTCTCTCATTTTTTGGGGATAATGGGTCCCATGTGTGGCCGTTATGTCCTTTTCAGCACGCCCGAGCAGCTCGTGGAGGCGGTGCGACGCCGGACCGGGCAGCAGCGGGTCGCGATGGTCGGGGAGGGGCCGCGGGAGAATTACAACATTGCGCCCACTCATACGGTGCCGGTGCTGCGGCCGTTTCGTGGGGTGCCGACTCTAGGGCCAGCGGTGTGGGGTTATCCGCCGAAGACGGTCTTTAATGCCCGCGGTGAGACGGCTTTCGACAAGCCGACCTTCGCAGGCTCGGAGCCGTGCGTGTTCATCATGGATGGTTGGTATGAGTGGACAGCCGATGAGGATCCCGCGCCGGGGGACCGGCGGAAGCAGCCCTGGTTCACTCACGCTGGTGGGGAGCCGATTTTCATTGCTGGGCTGTGCAAGGCGGTGGATGGGGTAGTGCACGCGACGATGGTGACCACGGCGGCAACCCCGGAGCTGGAGTGGCTGCATCACCGGATGCCGCGGGTGCTGGTCCCGGGTGAACCGGCTGGGGGCGCCGAGGGAGTGGCGAGCGCTGATGGCTCGAATCACGCGGACGATGAGGTGCGGCGCTGGCTTGCGGGGGATGAGGCGACGCTGCGGGCGATGGCAGTAGGGCCGCCCGAGCACGGCTTGGGTGGCCTGGTGAGCGAGAAGGCGGATAAGGCGGTCGGCAATGTGGCTAATAATGGGCCGCATTTGATCGGCCGGTAGTTTGACGCGCGGGGGACTCGTCCTGTCGGGCGGAAAGCCTTGGCGTTTCATTCGAATTTTATAATTGAGTTTAAGAGGGCACGGGGTAGAGATAGCACCCAGTTGGAGGGGAATAGAATGGATCTACACCACGTTGACGCCATTGACCCGGCAGAGAGGAGAACATGAGTTCCCCCACCCCCCAGCGCGCCGCCACGCTGCGCACCGAGGAGCCCGACGAGGAGCTGCTCGCCCGCTTCGAAAGCGACGCGCTGCCGCTGCTGGACCAGCTCTACGGTGCGGCGTTGCGGATGACTCGCAACCCCGCCGATGCGCAGGACCTCGTGCAGGATGCTTATATCAAGGCCTTCCAGGCCTTCCGATCTTTCAAGCCCGGCACCAACCTCAAAGCCTGGCTGTACCGCATCCTCACGAACACCTACATCAACGAGTACCGCAAGCAGCAGCGCCGACCCTATGAATCCTCCGCGGAGGACATGACCGACTGGCAACAAGCCGACGCGATGTCCCACACTCCGGACGGCCTCGCCTCCGCGGAAATTGAGGCGCTCAAACGGATCCCCGACCAGCGCATTATCGACGCGCTGATGGATATCAGCGAGGACTACCGCATGGTGGTCTACTACGCCGACGTCGAAGGCTTCGCCTACAAGGAGATCGCGGAGATCCTCGACGTCCCCATCGGCACCGTCATGAGCCGCCTCCACCGGGGCCGGAAGGCGCTGCGCAAGAAGCTGAAGGACGTCGCCGCGGAACACGGCATCGGCGTCGAAGAAGAAAACAAGGCGAAGGGATAGGCGAGAAGCACAATGAGTGACAACGTTGAGCCGAATGCAGGCACCCATCGGCGCGACATCGAATGCCGGGACCTCGTGGACGTCCTCTACGAATACGTCGACGGCGGATGTGACGAGAACCTGCGGGCCCAGCTGCAGGAGCACCTCGATAACTGCCCCAGCTGCGTGGAGAAACTCGGCGTGGAACGCGAAATCCGCCAACTACTGCGGGTTCGCTGTGCCCAAGCCGCCCCATTAGAGCTGCGCAGCCGCATCACCACCCAGCTGCGAGTGGTCTATCGAACCTCCCGCGGCTAGCAAAACGCCCCGGGGTTGGAATCCGGCAACGAGGGGGCGAAGCCCGGGGTAGGGGCGGTGCTTGAATGTTCAGTCGGATGGGGGTGCGTTGGCGGGCGCCGCCTGGCGGGGATGAGGAAAAGAAAAACGGGCCCGGGAGAAAACTCCCGGACCCGTTCGGCGACACCCTAGCGCGGGGTGATCGGCATTATGCGTTTGGACGCTTGCCGTGGTTCGCCTTGTTCTTGCGACGGTCCTTGCGCTTACGGCCACGCTTGCTCATGAATTCTCCTTAAAGCATGTGCACCAGCGTTCCCAGGGGGGGGGAGTAGCCGGCGCAGCGATCGGGCAATGAAATTATTTAACCGCTATAGTCTATCCGCCCAGCAGTGGGCAGCGGAAATCAGGGGCAGCGGAACTATTAAGCGTTCGCGCGGGCGCGGGTGCGAGCGCGGTTGTTGCGGCGCTTCAGCACGCGACGCTCGTCCTCAGACATGCCGCCCCACACGCCGGCGTCCTGGCCGGAGCTGATTGCCCATGCGAGGCAATCCGTGGTTACTGGGCAACGGTTGCACACCAGCTTCGCCTTCGCGGTCTGGGCGAGAGCCGGGCCGGAGTTACCAACTGGGAAAAACAGCTCGGGGTCTTCCTGGCGGCATACAGCCTTGTGGCGCCAATCCATGATCAAGTCCTTTCATGCCTGTTGGGCGGTCGTAGCGGTCCGGCATGCCACGGGGGTGGCCTGGCGGAGGTATCTGCCAGCGGGGAACTGGCAGAAAAGGTTAACGGGCGGTTAACTGCGAATCTTTGGAGCATCCCGGTGGTTACTGGCTTCGGCCGCCTGTGAGCGGCCTGTGTGCGGGGCCGATGGTGTCGTCGATGGCGCTCCGGGGGAGGAGCGAACATGGCCACGCGGAGCCTTAGCGCAACGCTGGGGTGCGAAGAATCGCGGGGTAAGGGCAGGTCGGGCGGCGTGGAACGAACATGAGTACCAGGAAAGTGGCACTGCAATACCCGCGCTATGGCATGACTAAAGTGCCACAACATAAGCGTGAGTAGGTTGTTGTTCCCCCACCGCCTTCGCGGTTACATCAAGGAGTATGGCATGTATTTCCCAGGTTGCCTAGAGTTAACCCAGAAAATGTAACCAAGCTCACACTGTTTCGATTTGGGTAATGGCTCCGAGTGACGTAAGTGCGCTTCAGTGCCTGGTAGTCACGCCCTTGCCGTGCGGACCGGCCGGCTCCTCACCGGAACTCTATAAGGCCGTCCATGCGGGTGGAGAGGCCAGAAATGGGAAGCGAGCTCGCTAAGGCTAGACTCATCGGCATGAGCTCCCCGAAGAACTACTCCAAGCCGCCTACCGTGATCCAATACGCCGGCCTCTACGGCCTGATTCAGGGCCTCATCGGCATCGCCTTCGGCATCTTCCTCGTCGTCCGCGAAGCCCAAGGCTTCCACGACCCCACCGCGAAAATCAGCGGCTACGGCACCGCCCTGTGGTTCTTCTTCATCTTCGGGGCCGTCGCCGTATGCGGCTACTTCCTCTACCGGGGACGTTCCTGGGGGCGTGGCCCGGTGGT
>DYZK01000011.1 GCA_020741275.1 Corynebacterium urealyticum | reverse complement strand
CGCGGGGCGTTGATGGCGTCCACGCGGATGGCGCTGCGCTGCAAACCGAACTGGTCCGCGGTCAGGTCCTCGGGGTCGAGACGGACGACGTCGCCGCCGTCACGGCCTGCCCGTTCCTGCTGCGCTGCGTGCAGCGCCCCAAGCAGGCGGGCATCGGCGACCAGGAGCTCCTCGGCGGGGGTTGCGGCCCGCTGATCGGAGGCCGCCGCGCCGAGCTCCGGGAGGGCATCGGCCGGGGCGTTATGCGGATAGAGCTGCGCGACCGCCCGGGCGCGGGGGTCGACGGCGGGCATCTCCTGGCGACGCGTGGTGGCCAGGGTGTCGATCAGTACGGCCGGTTCCGGGGCGGGGATGGCCTTGCTGCGACCACGCCCGCGTCCCCGGCCGGCGCGGCCACGCCCACGGCCGCGGTTGGCGGCCCGCTGGGCCCGGCGGAACTCGTGGGTGATGAAACCCCAGGCGAAGGGGGCGTCGTGGAGGATCACCTCGCGACCGTCGAGGGCTTCTTTGATCTCCGCGGCGGCGGTGGCGAAGCCGATCTGCTGGGCGAGCTCGCCGGCATCGAAGCCGTGCATGTGCCACGGGCCGGGGTCCTCGCTGGGGTTGAGGGCCTGGACGAAGTGACCGACCTCGGCGCCGTCGGCGTCGTAGTAGACCGCGGCCAGGGCGATGAGCCGGGCCGTGCTCGGGTGGATCCCGCTGGTGGTGACGGCCACCGCGACGGTGGGGGCGTCCGCAACGCTGGGCGGGGTGGGGATGGTGTGGGCCGGGCTGGGGTGCTCGGAGGGCTCGACGGCACTCCCGGTCGTCGCGGCGCCCGGGCCTGTACTGCCGGAGCCCGAGCGGCCCGAGCTGGACTGCTCCGGGCCGGACTGGTCGGAGCAGTCGCGGCCGGTTGTGGGGTAGCTGGTGGCGTCTGTGCTCGAGCGTCGGCTGCTTGGGCGGAGCGCTTCGGCGGCCTCGACGGCGGATGCGGAGGCGACGGCTGCCGCCGACGGGGAGCCGACGCGGCGGCTGACCCTGCGGCGGGCGCGGCGACGGGGTGCGGGACGGTCGCCCGAATCCGAAAACTGCTGGTTATTCATTGGGAACCATGTTAGTCCACGCGCCCCACGGGAACCCCACGCACGACGAAGAGCGGGGCAGAGGAGCACCCACCCCACGCACGACAAAGGGCGGGGCCACCAGCGCGACCCCACGCGCCCGTGCCCCGCCCCGTCCCCCGGGAGCCTCCCTGTTAGCTATTCAGCGCGCGGTTGACCGCAGAGGTCACCGCCTTCAGGGAGGCGTAGGTAATTGAACCCGCAATACCGGCACCCCAGACGCGCTGCCCGTTGACCTCGGCCAGGACGTAGGCGGCGGCTTCGGCGTCGTCACCGCTGGTGCGGGCGTGCTGGTTGTACTCCTGGACCTCCACGTCCACGCCCAGGGACTCCAGCGCATCGCAGTACGCGGCGATCGGGCCGTTACCGCGGCCCTTGAGGGTCTTCGGCTCGCCGTTGAACTCGATCTGGGAGGTCACGGCGGACTCCTCGCCCTCGTTCTGGCCGCCGTCGACGGTCGTGGAGATCACGTCCACCGGGGTGGTGCGGTCCAGGTACTCGGTGGCGAAGATGTCCCACATGGCTTTCGGGTTCACCTCGCCGCCCTCGGCGTCGGTGACTGCCTGGACGATGCCGGAGAACTCCACCTGCATCGGGCGCGGCAGGTCCAGGTTGTGATCGGTCTTCATGATGTAGGCGACCCCGCCTTTGCCGGACTGGGAGTTCACGCGGATGACGGCCTCGTAGGAGCGTCCGATGTCCTTCGGGTCGATCGGCAGGTACGGCACCTCCCAGGTGACGTTGCGGACGGCTTCGGTCAGGGTCTCGGAGTCCGCGCTGGCTGGGTCCTCCGGGGTGTCCTCGGCGGCGTCGCGTTCCGCCATGGCTGCCAGGCCCTTGTTGATGGCGTCCTGGTGGGAGCCGGAGAAGGCGGTGAACACCAGCTCCCCGCCGTACGGGTGGCGCTCCGGGACGCGCAGCTGGTTGCAGTACTCCACGGTGCGGCGGATCTGGTCGATGTCGGAGAAGTCGATCTGCGGGTCCACGCCCTGGGTCAGCATGTTCAGGCCCAGGGTGACCAGGCAGACGTTGCCGGTGCGCTCACCGTTGCCGAACAGGCAGCCCTCGATGCGGTCGGCGCCGGCCAGGTAGCCCAGCTCGGCGGCGGCCACGCCTTCGCCGCGGTCGTTGTGCGGGTGCAGGGAGAGGATGATGGAGTCGCGGCGGTTCAGGTTGCGGTGCATCCACTCGATGGAGTCCGCGTAGACGTTCGGGGTGATCATCTCCACCGTGGAGGGCAGGTTGATGATGATCGGGTTCTCCGGGGTCGGGTCGATGACTTCGACGACGGCGTCGCAGACTTCCTTGGCGTATTCGATCTCGGTGCCGGTGAAGGACTCCGGGGAGTACTCCCAGCGCCAGTTGGTGTCCGGGTAGTCCTGGGCGATTTCCTTGATCAGGTGGGCTGCGTCGGTGGCCAGCTTCTTGATGCCTTCCTTGTCCTTGCGGAAGACCACACGGCGCTGCAGCTCGGAGGTGGAGTTGTAGAAGTGGACGATGACGTTCTTCGCCCCGGCGCAGGCCTCGAAGGTGCGGCGGATCAGGTGTTCGCGCGCCTGGACCAGGACCTGGATGGTGACGTCATCCGGGATCTTGTTTTCTTCGATGATCTCGCGGACGAAGTCGTAGTCCGTCTGGGATGCGGAGGGGAAGCCGACCTCGATCTCCTTGTAGCCCATCTCCACCAGCATGTCGAACATGCGGCGCTTGCGCTCTGGGCTCATGGGGTCGATCAGGGCCTGGTTGCCGTCGCGCAGGTCGACGGCACACCACTGCGGGGCGCGGTCGATGACCTTATCCGGCCAGGTGCGGTCCGGCAGGGTGATGTGGTCGACTTCCTCGAAGAAGGGCAGGTAGCGGCGGTTGGGCATCTGCGAGTTGCGCTGCTTGTTCCAGGCTGGCTGGCCTGCCGGGATCTCCCCGTTCGGGGTCTGGATCTGGGCTGGTGCGGAGATGAAGGAGTCGGTGTTGCTCATGGTGTCTTCCCTTAGTTTTGTCGGTGTCGTGCTGTGGCAATGAAAAAACCGACCGGCATGCAAAAACCCCGCGACGGGGAGCCGGTCGGTTGTTGGTGTGTCTACCTACTAGGCCCCGCCGCGGCTAATAAGGAGAATGGCGCCGCCGCTGCGCGGGTGAGGGGAAATCATGTGGCTCAGCTTAGCGTGAAACAGAACACATGTCAGTTCCATTGCCCGGGCGGGGGTGTTCACCTAGTGGGAAGTGGCCTTCTGGTGGTGGGGGCTGGTGCGGGCCTAGAGCCGATGCAGGGCTAGAGTCGGTGCGGCGCTGGGGCTGGTGAGGCTAGAGTTGGTGCGGTGTTAGGGCAGCCGCATGATCCACGGGTCCAGCCCGCGCCGGGCATCCCGGATGGCCCGCTCGTTGACCGACGAGCCTGGGGCGTTGAGAGCCGCTTGTTCCATGTCATTGGCCCAGTTCGTCGCGGCCTGCTGCACCGGGGTGAGTGGTTGGCCCGGCGCCGGACGCGCGGGCGCGCCCATGGTGCCACGGAAGGCGCCGCGGACATCGTTGGTCAGGGCGTGCTTGGTGCCCCAGGTATTCGCGGAGACGGTGAAGTCCCGCCCGTAGGTCACGGAGGCGTGGACGCTGCGGCGATCGTCCGACCAACCCCACTTCGTGCCCACCGCACCCGGCAGGACGGCGGTGCCGTAGTCCTGGGCGTAGCCATCAGCGGCGCGCGGGGTGGCCTGCCGCATCGCGACGAGCACCGGATCGTTGTAGTTGCGCCGCTTCTTGGCCTCCACGAACTTCATGGAGTCGAAGGACGAGGTACGGGCATAGCCCCAGTGCGCATTGGAGTGGATATTGCGCAGCCCGTAGGTCCGCGCGGTCGCGGCGATGGACTGCGGGTACTTGCGGTAGAGCTGGGAGGCGATCGCGTCGCTGGAGGTGCGGATCATCTCGGAGGCGCGGGCCTTATCGGCGGGCGTGCCGTGCTTGAACACGTAATCCGCGATATAGAGCTTCACGATGGACAGCCCGGGGCGTGCCTCGTGCTGATTGCGGGTGCCGGCGACGAAGCCAGTGGGGGAGTGGGTGAAGCTGATCTGGGTGCGCGCCGGGGAGACGATGAAGCCCTGGGGATCCTGCACCGGGCGGGGCGCGGCGGAGACCGGCGCGGTGGCCAGTGTGGCGGCGGTGGCTACTGCCAGGGCGATTGCGCCGGTTGTGGTGAGGCGGCGGGCCACAGGAGCCTGAGAGGAAGATGAGCTCATGAATTCATGATGCTAATCAACGCAGCAGGCAAAAGCGCGCAGTAAGGGCGTGTGTCCACGCCGGGGTTGCTCTCTCCGCGTCCGGGTGCCGCACCTGCCTGCCGAGCTTGCCCTTCGGGGCGGCTCTACCACCTCGGCGGGCCCACCTGCTCCAGACATAGAAAAACCCAGAGCGCGTCGGTCCGCACCCTGGGTTCAAGCTAGACGGCTTAGCGCTGGTGAAGGACCTGCATCACCGCAGCGATCACCGCACTGATCACGCCGATCGCGCCGAGCGCAATCAGCAGCTTGCGCAGGATAGAACTTTCCGCCGAGCCCATGTCGGAGCCATCCGAACCGACCTGGTTCTGACCACCATTGTTGTCGCTACCGTTACCGGCGCCGGGGGTGTCCTCAACCTCGACCTCGTGGGCCTTGACCTCAACGGTGAGCTCCTCGGAGGTGGAAGGCTTCAAAACCGCCGTGACCGCGCCCTCGTCATTAACGACCTCCTGGCCGCCGAAGACCGCGCGCACCTGGTGCTCACCGCGGGTCGGGAAGCGGTACTCGAAGCGAGCCTCCCCGGTAGCCGGGTCAACCGGCGCGGTGCCCAGGAACTTCTCGCCGTCGAAGAAGGAGACCGTGGCTCCCTCCGTGATCTTTTCCTCACCCTCGACGGTCACCTTCGCGGTGAACGCCACGGCGTCGCCGGTCAGCGGGGTTGCATCCAGGTCCACCGAGACATCCTCGCGGGTCAGCGTGGTTCCGGTCTCCACCTCCTTGGCGTTCAGCACATCAACGGTGGCGGGCTTTGCCACAGCCTTCCTGAAGATCCGGCCATCCACCTCGCGCTCCTGAACCTCCGCGGTGATCTTCTGCAGGCCAGCCTGCTCGAAGGTGTGCTCCACGCTCGCGTTGCCCTCAGCGTCGGTCTGCGCGGTGCCCACGCGAACCCCATTGGCACGGAAAATCACCTCGGCGCCCTCCGGGGAACCTGCGGAGACCTCGTAGCGAGCACTCAGCGTCCGCTTCTCGCCGACTAGGGCCGCTTCTACGGCGCCCAGCTGCAGGGTGGTCTTCGCCACCGGAGCGACCTTCAGCTCAAGCGTGTCCTCAGCGCCGGAGACCTCCTGGGTCTCGTTCTCGAAGTTTTCGACGACGGCGCGCAGCTGCAGCGTGGCCGCCTCATCCGGCACCGTGGTCTGCAGTTCCGCCACACCGTTGACGGTCTTCGCGCGGCCGATTTCCTCGTCACCGTTGAAGAACACCACTTCCACGCCGTCCTCGAGGGTCGTCTCAGCGTCCGGATCTGCTTCCGGATCAGCCAGCTCAGCGCCGACGGCCGCGCGCAGGCTCAGCGGCAGCTTGCCGTCTGCGGGGGCAGTAGCGTCGACCTCGCCCTGGAGGTCAACGGTGGCCTTCAGTGGGATGCGCGGCTTCGGGTTGACCGTCACCGTCGTGGCCGCCTCCGAAGCGCCGGTGCGCCCCTCAATACCCAGGTAGCGGGCCACAACCTTGTGCTTGACGGACTCGCGGTCCGCCAGCTCGGCGTAGGTGTAGCGCAGCTCCGCAACGCCAGAGCGAACATCCACGGTGCGGCGCTGGCCATCGCCCAGGTCGAACTCAACCTTGCCCTCGGTGATGGGCTGGCCATCCGTGCCCTTGACGAGGGCCTTCAGGATGACCTCCCCTTCGCCGCTGGTGATCTCAAGGTCGGTCGAGGTCTCGTCGAACTCGGTCTGCGTATTGCGCAGGGCCACCGTGGTGCTGGTGAGGGTCTTGCCGGCGGCATCCGCGGTGCAGTAGACCGCGTCAGTACGGAAGGATCTGGCGAGCATGGAGAGCGTGTTGTCCCGGTTCTCCTTGCTGGCGGGGCCCGAGCCGGTGCCGGCTGCACGCAGGCCGGTCACGATTTTTGAGCCGACCGTGGTTGGGGCGGTGACGTCGAAGGCGATGCGTGGCAGACGGAAGGACTTGTTCCTGTCCACAGCCAGGCCGGCGCGACGGGTGCCCAGTCCCCAATCGTCGTTCTCGTTCCCGCCATTATTCACCGAGTTCGCGCCGTCCCAGATGCGGGCGAAAGCGCCATTGGCATTGGGCTTGCCCGAGGCGTCAACGCGTTGCACGACGGCTGCCGGGTTGGCATTCAACCCAGTTGCGCCCCCATCGAGGCGCAGGTTGCTGATCTTCACCTCCTGCGGCAGCGCGATATCGTACTTCATCCGCCCCGTGTCCTTTCCGCCGGTGCGCATTCCGCCCGGCTGGACCTTCACGGTGAAGGTCTGGCCCGGGAGCACGGTCTCCGGGTACTCGACGGCGACATTATCCGGGGAGAGCGTCAACCCGGAACCGTTAGAGATCCACCCCCTGCGCTCAACGCACTGGTGATTGACCCGCACCGACTTCTTGACCGGCGCAGCGGCGCTCATGGGGGCAGCGGAAAGCAGCGTGAAACTCAGGGACAGGGAGGTGATGGCGCCCAGGGCGAGGCGGCCCGAGCGACGAGAAGGCAACAAAGTCATAGGAAAGTCCTTGCAGGAGTAGGAGTGGGGAGGGGCTTAGTCGCGGGGCGTGCTCGAGCTACCG
>DYZK01000010.1 GCA_020741275.1 Corynebacterium urealyticum | reverse complement strand
GAGGACGCCGCCGGCTCCCCACAGGCCGCCTACGCCGACGCCGATGAGCGCTGGACCTTCGGCAAGAACAGCCCATCCGAGGCCGTCGCCGCTTACCGCGCGTCCATCGCCGCGAAGTCCGACCTGGAGCGCCAGGAAAACAAGGAGAAGACCGGTGTGTTCACCGGCGCGTACGCCACCAACCCGGTCAACGGCGAGCAGATGCCCGTCTTCATCGCGGACTACGTCCTCATGGGCTACGGCACCGGCGCCATCATGGCGGTCCCGGCCCACGATGAGCGCGACTTCGACTTCGCCACCGCCTTTGGCCTGCCGATCCGCGAGGTCGTCGCTGGCGGAGAGAAGGGCGAGGACGGCCAGCTCACCGCCGCCTACACTGAGGCCGGCGAGGTCGTGAACAGCGCAAATACCGAGGGCCTGGACATCAACGGCCTGGCTCTCGACGAGGCGAAGGCCACCACTATCGAGTGGCTCGAGGAGAAGGGCTACGGCCACGGCAAGGTGCAGTTCAAGCTGCGCGACTGGCTGTTTGCCCGCCAGCGTTACTGGGGCGAGCCCTTCCCCATCGTCTACGACGCCGACGGTGTCGCCCACCCGCTGCCGGAGGACATGCTCCCGGTCGAGCTGCCGGAGGTCGAGGACTACAAGCCGGTCGCCTTCGACCCGGAGGACCAGGACACCGAGCCGCAGCCCCCGCTGGCCAAGGCACGCGAGTGGATCGAGGTCGAGCTGGATCTCGGCGACGGCCGCGGCACCCAGACCTACTACCGCGACGCGAACGTCATGCCGCAGTGGGCCGGTTCCTCCTGGTACCAACTGCGCTACATCGACCCGAATAACGATCATGCGCTGGTAGACATCGAAAACGAGCGCTACTGGGTCGGCCCGCGCGAGGGCAACCCGTCTGGTGGCGTGGACCTGTACGTCGGCGGCGTGGAGCACGCGGTGCTGCACCTGCTGTACTCCCGCTTCTGGCACAAGGTGCTCTTCGACCTCGGCGTGGTCAGCTCCTTCGAGCCCTACCACCGCCTGTTCAACCAGGGTTACATCCAGGCCTACGCCTACACCGACTCCCGCGGCGTCTACATGCCGGCCGCGGAGGTCGTGGAGCGCGACGGCGCATTCGTGCACGTCAACCCGGAGACCGGCGAGGAAACCCCGGTCCAGCAGGAGTACGGAAAGATGGGCAAGTCCCTGAAGAACTCCGTCTCCCCGGACGAGATCTGCGATAACTACGGCGCGGACACCCTGCGTGTCTACGAGATGTCCATGGGCCCGCTGGACACTTCCCGCCCGTGGGCGACGAAGGACGTCATCGGCGCGCAGCGTTTCCTGCAGCGTGCCTGGCGCCTGGTCGTGGACGAGACGTCCGGCAAGGCCGCCGTCGATGAGGACGTCAACACGCTGGCTTCGCTGCCGGATGAGGATCGCCGTGCGGTGAACCGCGCGCTGGCGGGTGTCCACGAGGACTACACCAACCTGCACAACAACACGGCCGTCGCGAAGCTGATCGAGCTGGTCAATCACCTGACGAAGCAGTACGGCGCGGCTGGTGCCGGTGGCGCCCAGGGTGCAGCAGCGGATGCTGCGGTGCCTCGTGCGGCGGCGGAGGCGCTGGCGCTGATGCTCGCACCGGTGGCCCCACATCTGGCCGAGGAACTGTGGCAGGCACTGGGCGGGGCTGCGGCCTCCGGCCTGCTGGCTGGCGGTGCAGGTCAGGGCTCTGGCCTGACCCAGGACGAGGCCTCCGTCGCCTTCGTGCCGTACCCGGCGTGGGAAGAGGACTGGCTGGTCGACGACCAGATCGAGATGCCGGTTCAGATCATGGGCAAGGTTCGCGCCCGCATCATGGTTGCCGCGGACGCCTCCCGCGAGGATCTAGAGGCCGCGGCGCTGGCCGACGAGACCGTGCAGGGCCACATCGAGGGCAAGACGGTGCAGAAGGTCATCGTCGTGCCGGGCCGCATGATCAATATCGTCGCCAAGTAACGCGAAAGGCCGCCCGGGAGGGGGGGACCGGGCGGCCTGCATCTGGGGGGCTTGCGCTGGCTCTAGGCGTTGAGGATCAGCATCGCCGCGCTGTTAACCGACCAGCCGATCGCCACTGGCATGATGAACCAGATCACCGCGATCCACGGGCGCCAGCGCTGGTGGCGCTTCCACTTGTAATAGCAGATATACGCCGCGCCGAAGAGCCCGAAAAAGCACACCAGAGCTGGGGCGATGTGGAAGAACAGCCGGAATCCCTCGGTGCACAACCAGGCGGAAGAATCGGCGTCGCAATAAGGTCCGCCCACGATGCGGGACATGATCGCGGTGCCCAACGCGAGGACAATCGCGATGCCCGGGACGGCGAAGAAGAAGATGATCGCCTGCTTCGTCGAGCGGTTATTGCGCTCCAGCCGGGCGAGGGGATCGGCCTCGAAATCGAGCTCGGTGAGCTTCGGGCGGCCGGCGGTCTGCGGCGGCAGGTCCTCCGGCGGCAGCTCGGCGTGATTCTCCGGGTGCTCCGGGCCCAACGTACTCACGAATACCCTCTCCTTTGGTGAAAGTCCTGGTAGCTCCCCACCTTAAGAGATGCAGGCCACAAAGCTAAACCCCGCTGCAAACTCGAGCGGGGAAGCGTGCCCTGGGCGGGGCAGTGCGTTGGTGGTGCGATGCGCAACGCACACAAGGGGAGGGGAAGCCAGGTACGGCTAGCTCGCCACGGCTAACTAGACCGTGCTGAGGAACACCGGCACCGGCACGTGCCGCAGGATCTGGTTCGTCGAAGGACCGATGAACACGCGGTTGAAATCGCCCAACACGCTGGAGCCCATGACCATCAGGTCGCCCTTGCGCCACTTGATCGCGCCGACGGCCTCCTCCCAGCTCGCGCCGATGCCGGTCTTCGTAGTGACCTCCAGCTCCGGGTGGCGGGAGAGAGCGCGCTTCCGGCCGCGCTCCAGCAGCTCCTTGGCCTGCACCTGCCAGGCCTCCGCCAACGGGGCAGCGGCGCTGCTAGAACCAGCACCACCGGCACCGGAACCACCGATACCTGCACTGCCGGCACCCGCGGCAGCCACGGCGTCCCCGAAAGCCACCTGCGTGGGGTCCAGCGAGACACCGGCGGGGGAGAAGGCCACCAGGCGCAGCGGGACGCCCCAGCGCCGCGCAAGATCCGAAGCATGGCGCAGTGCCTGCTGGGACTGCTCGGTATCCACATAAGCGCAGTTCACGCGGGTCGGCCCGGCCTTAGAGAAGTTCAGGTTCCGCGGCACCAGCATCAGCGGTAGCGGGGAGCAGTGCAGCAGCGCATCCGCGGTGGAGCCCATCCGGTAGCGCCCGTCCGGCGAATCCGCCTGCGAACCCAGCAGAATCACATCCGCTCCGAACTCCTCACCGGCCTCGATGAGGCGGCTGGTTTCGGAGTGATCGCTGTAGACCATCGCGAGCTGTTCTTCGTCCAGCATCTTCTCGGGCACCCCGGCGGCCAGCAGCTCGGCCCGTGCGGACTCGCCCGCGGCGGTCATTTCTGCCTCCAGCCACGTGTTGAAGGCCTCCCGAGCCTCCGTATAGGGGGTGGGGCTGGCAGACCCGGCGACCGGGGCACCCAGTGCCTCGGCCGCGCCCATCCCGGTGCCCGGGGTGCCGTGGCTGCGGCTCGTGTCTGGGCTGGTGGGATAGAGGTCCGAGGTGGCGGTGGGGTAGAGGTCTGCCTGATCCGCCGCCGCGGTGGGGACGTCCGTCTGCGGCCAGGTCTGGGAGATCACCGTCGCGGTCCGCACGACCAGCGGGTTCTCCTGCGCGAGCCAGGCAACGGTGCGCGCCAGATCCTCGCCCACGCTTCCGGCGTGCGGTGGCCACGCGACCAACACGCGCAGCGCGCGGTTCACCCGCGGCGCGCTCACCGGCTTGGCGAGCGTCGGCGGGCGGAATGCCTTCTTAGCGGTGCGGGACTTCTTCGTCTTCTTCGGTGCCACAGCGTTGAGCTCCCCGTCCCAATTCAGTGTTTAGCGCTACTTCTCAGCCGGGTTAGCGCGCTCCTCATCCTCAGAGTAGCGCTCCAGGATGGTGTCGATGACGGGGATGAAATCGTCGACGGTCTTTAGCTCGTCCTCGCTGAGGTTCTCCAGCATGCTGGCGAGCTGGATGCTGCGCGCCCCCTCCTGGTTGTGCAGCTCCTCCCGCCCCTTGTCGGTGAGCTGAACGCGCACGCCGCGGCGGTCGCTGACGTCCCGAACGCGGTGGACCAGACCCATCGTCTCGAGCTGGTTGACGGCGTTGGACGCCGTCGGCATACGGATGGATTCCATCGCAGCGATCTGAGAAATGCGCATGGGTCCCTCGCTGTCCAGGATCATCATGATCGACAGCTGGGCCTGCGAGATGTTCGACTGCTCCGTCTTACGGAAGTAGAGCAGGTAAAGGCGCGTGAGGCTCGGGCGGAGATCCCGGGCAATGTCCATTTTTGAACGTGGCATAAAGTCCAATCTACCTGAGTGTTGTCGATACAAAACTATCGACTACCAGATATTCCCTATCGCGGGGAAAGATCTACCCCCGGGGGGCTCGTGTAGCACCCGGGGGCAGCGGTGTGTGACGCCGGCTGGTCTGAAGCCTCAGCCTACGCAGTTTCGCGTTTTAGGCGAGCCCGCCGGAGATGAACTCCTCCAGCTGGGTGCGCGCCACATCGTCCGGCAGCTGCGTCGGAGGGGACTTCATCAGGTAGCTGGACGCCGCCTCAACCGGACCAGCGACACCGCGGTCCAGGGCGATCTTTGCCGCACGAACAGCGTCGATGATGATGCCCGCGGAGTTCGGGGAGTCCCACACCTCGAGCTTGTACTCCAGGTTCAGCGGGACCTCACCGAATGCGGAGCCCTCCAGGCGCACGTAGGCCCACTTCCGGTCGTCCAGCCAGCCCACGTAGTCCGACGGTCCGATGTGCACGTTCTTATCGTGCACCTTGCCCGCCAGCGGGGAGGTCTTCAGGTTGGACGTCACCGCCTGCGTCTTGGAGATCTTCTTCGACTCCAGACGCTCGCGCTCCAACATGTTCTTAAAGTCCATGTTGCCGCCGACGTTCAACTGCATCGTGCGGTCCAGGCGCACGCCGCGCTCCTCGAAGAGGTGGGCGAGCACGCGGTGGGTGATCGTGGCGCCGACCTGGGACTTGATGTCATCGCCGATGATCGGCAGGCCCGCGTCGCGGAACTTCTGCGCCCACTCCGGGTCCGAGGCGATGAACACTGGTAGGGCGTTGACGAAGGCGCAGCCCGCGTCGATGGCGCACTGCGCGTAGAAGCGGTCCGCTTCCTCCGAGCCGACCGGCAGGTAGCTGACGACGACGTCCGCCTCCGCCTTCTTCAGCTCAGCGACGACGTCCACCGGCTCCGCCGAGGACTCCTCGATGGACTCCTGGTAGTAACGGCCCAGGCCGTCGTGGGTTGGTCCGCGCTTGACCTCGACGCCGAGGTGCGGGATATCTGCGATCTTGATCGTCTGGTTCTGGCCGGAGTACAGCGCCTCGGAGACATCCTTGCCGACCTTGTCCGCGTCGACGTCGAAACCAGCGACGACCTTGACGTCCGCGACGTGGTAGTCGCCGAAGACGGTGTGCATCAGGCCCGGGATTTCAGCATCCGGGGCGGCGTTCTTATAAAACTCAAGGCCCTCAACCAGGGAGGTGGCGCAGTTGCCGAGGCCGACGATCGCGATGTTGACCGTGCGGCCCTCGGCCGCTGCAGGGGAAGTTGAATTATTGCTCATAGCTGAACAACTTAAGGCCGCTGACCTTGGCAATTGGGGCCCTTAAAGCGGTTGACCGATCAAGAGCCGCCAGTAAACCGATTAAGTGTGGCCCCGGGGCGACGTCCGAAAAGGTAGGGGAGGGGACCCGAGAAAGCAGCACATCCTGGGCAATAACGGACCGCGGCGATGGGAAGGCAGTAAACTTCTGTGACGAAAGTGGCGCGCGAAAGGTGCAAACCACGGGGCCGACCGCGTAAAGTAATGAAAATCGACTGCCCTTTTCAATGAGGAGACATAGCTCGTTGAGTAAGAACACTCAGCCGCCGCACCGCAAGAACGACGCCGCGAAGCCAGGCCCGAACAAGGACGGGACCGGCTCAGGGCGCTCTGTCCGCAGCGGCAACTACGTCGCGCGGGCACGCAAGAAGAACCACTGGCGCGATAGCGAATTCCGCAAGAAAGTCCTGGTGGGCTTCACCGCGTTCATCGCGGTCGCCATCATCGTGCCCGTCGTGGCCTTCTTCACTGCCTACTCCGTGACCAAGGTCCCGGAGCCAGAGGAGCTGGTCAACAACCAGGTTTCCTACATCATGGCCTCCGACAATAAGACGGAGCTCGCGCGCATCATCCCGCCCGAGGGTAACCGCACCAACGTGGACGTCTCCGAGATCCCGGAGCACGTTCGCGAGGCCGTCCTCGCCGCGGAGGACCGGGATTTCTACGACAACCCCGGTTTCTCCCTGACCGGCTTCGGCCGCGCTGCGCTTGGCCAGCTCACCGGTAACGCCAGCGCTGGCGGTGGCTCCACCATCACGCAGCAGTACGTGAAGAACGCCATGGTCGGCGATGAGCTCAGCATCACCCGTAAGGCCAAGGAGCTGGTGATCTCCTCCAAGATGGCCCGCGAGTGGTCCAAGGACGAGATCCTTGGCGCCTACCTCAACACCATCTACTTCGGGCGCAACGCCTACGGCATCAACTCCGCCGCGCACGCCTACTTCAACAAGGACGTCGAGGACCTCACCGTTGAGGAAGGTGCGGTGCTCGCCGCGTCCATCCAGTCCCCGCACGTGCTTGACCCGTGGACCAACCGCGAGCGCGCGGAATCCCGCTGGAACTACGTGCTCGACGGCATGCTCGGCATGGGCTCCATCACCCAGGAGCAGCGTGACACCGCGGAGTACCCGAAGGCCCAGGACCCGGCCAAGGCGGGGCAGACTTCCCAGGCCAAGGGCACCAACGGGCTGATCAAGCAGGCGGTCATCCGCGAGCTTGAGGAAGCCGGCATCAACGAAAACCAGGTCAACACCGGCGGCCTGAAGATCACCACCACGATCGACCCGAAGGTCCAGCAGTCGGTCGTCGATGAGGTCCACCAGCAGTTCGAGGGCGCGATGGAGGGCATCCGCGGCGCGGTCGTCTCCATCGACCCGAAGACCGGCGGCGTGCGCGGCTACTACGGCGGCGACGACCCGGTCGGCTGGGACTACGCCAACGCGCCGATGCAGACCGGTTCAACGTTCAAGATCTTCGGCCTCGCCGCCTACCTGGACCAGGGTGGGTCGATCTACGACAACTTCGACTCCTCCCCGGTGACCACCGGCCAGACCGAGGTCACGAACGTCGGCGGCGAATCCTGCGGCAGCTGCTCCATCGCGCAGGCGCTGAAGATGTCCTTGAATACCTCCTTCATCCGCCTGACCCGTTCCCTCGACGGAGGCGCGCAGGCCGTGGCCGACATGGCCCACCGCCTGGGCGTGGCCGAGGAGCTGCCGGGCTTCGGAAAGACCCTGCAGGAAGATGGCGGCACCCCGTACGAGGGCATCGTCCTGGGCCAGTACCAGTCCCGTCCGATGGACATGGCCGCCGGCCTGGCGACCCTCTCCAACGAGGGTGTCTTCCACCGCCCGCACTTCGTGAAGAAGGTGGAGAACTCCAACGGTGAGGTCCTGCTCGACAACACCAAGCCGGAGGGTGACCAGGTGATCGACAAGGAGATCGCCAACGCCGTCATCGAGGCGATGGGCCCGATCGCGGGCTACTCCAACGGCAACGACCTGGCCAACGGCCGCCCGTCTGCAGCGAAGACTGGTACCGCCCAGCTCGGCGATACCGGCCAAAACAAGGACGCCTGGATGATCGGTTCCACCCCGCAGTTGGCCACCGCCGTGTGGCTCGGCACCGTGGACAACCGTCCGCTGGTCGACCAGTGGGGCGGGACCATGTACGGCTCCGGTATGCCGGCCACCATCTGGAAGAACGTGATGGACCGCTCCCTGGTCGACGACCCGATCGAGAACTGGGGCTCCGGCGGCGAGGCCGCGGCCGGTGTTCCGGACTCCGGCAGCTACGTCGAGCCGGAGAACCCGCAGCCTGAGCAGCCGCAGGAACAGGAGCAGCCAGAGCAGGAAGCCCCGGCTCCGCAGCCGGAGCCGGCTACGCCACCGCGCCAGGGAGGCGGGAATACCGGTGGGGGAGCCCCGCCGGCCCCGGATCTCGGCCAGATCATCGACGATCTCCTGGGCTAAATGGCCAACCGTGACCGCCACGGGTTGGCGCCCCGGTGGAACCCGCAGCTAGCGATTCTCGCGACTGCGGGTTTCTTCCTCATTCTCGGGTGGTTGCAGAAAGCCCCGTGCCTGCGCGGTACCGTCAACGACAGCGGTGAGGCTCACCTGGACTGGTCGGGCCGCCCGCAGTACACCGCGGCCTGCTACTCGGACCAGATCCCGCTGTTCGACGGCCGGGGCCTGGACACCCTCACCATCCCGTACTTCCAATCCATCCCCGCCGATGGGGTGAACCGGTGGATGGAGTACCCGGTGCTCTCCGGGTTTTATCAATACTTCGCCGCTGTACTCGCCCGCCCGGTGCACGCCGCGTGGGATGCCCTGGGTTTGCCACCGGTCCCCGCCTCGGTGGTCTTCTTCACCGTCTCCTCCGTTGGCTTGGCGCTGTGCTGGCTGATCGGGGTGGCGCTGCTGACCCGGCTGACGGGCGCGCGCACCTGGGACGCGATGCTCATGGC
>DYZK01000009.1 GCA_020741275.1 Corynebacterium urealyticum | reverse complement strand
CTCAGCAGGTCATCCCCGCGAACCACCTGGTCTACCCCCGCGAGTGCATCGTCCACCACGACGGCCAGGTTGTACGCATATTCGCTGCCGTCCAGCTGCGCGGTGTTCCCGCCGCGCCGCAGCACCATGTCATCCACCTCGCCGGTATAGGTCCCTTCTTTTAGGACGTCACCGTCCAGCGCTTCCCTGGCCGCGAAGTGCTCGGTGATCGTGTGGGTGGTGACCAGGCTGCCCGGGGTGGCGTCCACACCGGAAAGGTCACCGACGCGCAACCGCAACGCAGGACTACGGCCCGCCTCGGCGAGTTCCGCCCGGCGCGTAGCTCGTTCCTCCTCGCTGAGATTCCGGCAGGTTCCGGGGTACGCGCCTGGGGCGGCGTGCGGGGCGCGGGAGGCCTCCTGGATCTCCTTGCGCGAGCAGTAGCACTCGTAGACCCGCCCCTGGTCAGCGAGCTTCTGCAGGGCCTCTGCGTAGTGGTCGAGGCAGTCGCGCTCGTAGACGATCGGCCCGTCGTGGGTGATTCCGAGTGCAGCGAGGTCCGCGAGCTGCCGGCGGGCGGATTCTTCCGAGGAGCGCTGGGCGTCGATGTCGTCAACGCGCAGGTGGAAGTCCCGGCCAGTGTGTCGGGCGAAGAGCCACGCGAGGACCGCGGTGCGCAGGTTGCCCAGGTGCAAGTCGCCGGAGGGGCTCGGCGCATAACGCCCAGCGCCCTGATGGACTTGATCAGCGTCCCGCTGTGCTGAACCAGCGTCCCGCTGTGTTAAACCGGCACCCTGCCTGCTCACACCAGCACCCCCATTAGCCAAGGCGCTGCTCCCAGCCCGGCCCGTAGTAGCGCCCCATGAACTCAGCCCGGTACTCCTCGAAGCGACCCTGCAGCATCGCCTCGCGGATGTTGTCCACCAGCTTGATCATGAAGTGCAGGTTATGCAGCGTGCACAGCGTGCCCGCGAGATACTCCTTCGCGCGCAGTAGGTGGTGGATGTAGGCGCGGGTGTAGTTCTCAGACACATAGCCGCCGACCTCAGCGTCCACCGGCGTGAAGTCTCGCCGGAAGCGCGCATTGGAGAGGTTCATCCGCCCATCAAGTGTGTACACCCCGCCACGACGACCGAGCCGGGTCGGCGCCACACAGTCGAAGGTGTCCGCACCAGCAGCGATGGCGGTGAAGAGGTCATCCGGTTCGGAGATGCCCAGCAGGTGCCGTGGCCTGTTGTCCGGCAGCTCCTGGGAAACCCACTCCACGATGGTTCCGAGGTTCTCCTTCTCCAGGGCCCCTCCGACCCCGAAGCCACCGAAGCCGCGCTTGCCCTCTGCCTCGGCCTCCTCAGAAAGCTGCACCAGTCCGCGGGCCGCCTGGCGGCGCAGGTCCTCGTACTGCGCCCCCTGCACCACGCCCCACAGGGACTGCAGCGGCCGGTGGCTACGCAGATCCGTCTGGCGCTGGTGCTCCTCCAGGCAGCGCTTCGCCCAGCGGTGGGTGCGGGCCACCGACGCTTCCTGGTATGCCCGGGTATTGGCCAGCGTGGTCAGCTCATCGAAGGCGAACATAATGTCCGCCCCCAGCTGGTGCTGGATCTGCATGCTGACCTCGGGGGTGAAGCGGTGCTTGGAGCCGTCGATGACGCTGCGGAAGTCCACCCCGTCCTCGTCCACGATCGCCATGCGCTTCTTCTGCTGCGCGATGACCTTATCCTCGGAGACCTTCGAGTCCATCGCGAGGACCTTCTTGTAGCCCACGCCGAGGCTCATGACCTGGAATCCACCGGAATCCGTGTAGGTCGGCCCGTGCCAGTTCTCGAAGGTGGCCACGCCGCCGGCCTCGTCGACGATGTCCGGCCCGGGCTGCAGGTAGAGGTGGTACGCGTTGGAAAGGATTGCCTGCGCCCCCGCGGATCGCACTTGTTCCGGGGTCAGGGTCTTCACCGTCGCTTTGGTTGCGACGGGGATGAAGGCGGGGGTGTTGATGTTCCCGTGCGGTGTTTTGAGCACGCCCACCCGGCCCTGCGTCAGTCGTGTTTCGCGGTCCCCTTCGCCGGAGTGCGATGCGATCGGGTCGGTCACCTCGCCCAGGGGCTTGAGGAGCTCGAAGGACGTATCAGTGGCAAACCCGGCCGCGTCGTGCGGTGTCTGCGAGTGGGATCCGGAAGTCATAACCGACAGTCTAGTGATCGCCCCGCACCCCACATGCCTAGCGCTCGGCGGCCTCGCCGATCTCCCCGCTCGCGAAGGCCTTCTCCAGCGCCGAGCCCTCCACATCCACGGTGGGCAGCACCTTGTCCAACCACTTCGGCATCCACCACGTCCCCTTACCGAAGAGGAACATCAGCGCCGGGACGAACGTCATACGGATGAAGAAGGCGTCGAAGAGCACGCCCGCACCGAGCGCGAAACCGAAGATCTGAATGAACGGCAACGGCTGGAACACGAAGGACGCGAACACGCCGATCATGATCAGCGCCGCCGCCGTCACCACCTGGGCACCCAGCGAGAAGCCGCTGATGACGGAATCCTCCACCGCGGTGTAACGAGAACCGCGCGCCGCGGCCTGCGAATCGTGCAGGAAACGTTCGCGCATGCGGGAGACGATGAACACCTGATAGTCCATGGCCAGGCCGAAGGTCACGCCGATGAGGAAGATCGGCACGAAGCTGATCAGCGGGCCCGGCGAGTGCCACAACCCCCACAGGCCCTCCTGCCAGAACAGCACCGTCACGCCGAAGGCAGCGCCCACGGAGAGCAGGAACCCGAGTGCTGCGATGAGTGTGACCACGATCGAGCGGAAGACCATGAGCAGCAGGATCAGCGCCAGCCCCACCACGAGTCCCAGGTAGATCGGCATCGCGTCGGCCAGTTTGTCGGTGACGTCCTGCTGGATCGCGGTCAGGCCGGTAATGCCGATCGTCGCGCCGGTCGCCGCCTCGATCTCCGCCTGCTGCGCCCGCAGCGTGTGGATCAGCTGCACAGTCCGGTCGCCCGTCGGGCCTTCCTTCGGGGTGACCAGCAGCTGCGCGGCGGTCCCGTCCTCACTCATGCCGACGATCTGCGCGTTGACCACGTCCGAGTTCTGGCGCATCTGGTCCGCGGCGTACATGAACGTCGCTTGCGCCGGGCTCGGTTGATTTTCGGACGTCGGTTCCGTGCCGCCACGATAAGGCTTCAGCGCCTCCGCATCCTCGCGGGCCTCGGAGCCGTCCACCACGACGAGCATCGGGGCGTTCTTGCCGCCGCCGAAGCCCTCCTCCAGCATCTCCGCGGACTTGCGCTGCGTGGAGGTCACGTTGGCCGTCTTATCCGAGGGCAGCGCCAGCTCCAGGTTCAACACCGGGACCGAGAGCCCAGCCAGCACCACCATCACCAGGGCGAGCATGAGCCCCGGCACGCGGTGCACCAGCTTCACCCAGCGCACGCTGAAGGAATTCTTCTGCTTCTCCGGCGGCACGGCGCGGGCCTCGGTGTCGTGCGGGCCGGCGGCCTCCTTCTTGAACACCCGATCCCCGAGCACGCCCAGCAGCGCGGGCAGCAGGGTCAGGGCCACCAGCACGGCGATGAAGACATTCGCCGCGGCCGCGTAGCCCATATATGTCAGGAAGGTGATGTTCGCCAGGCGCAGCGAGACCAGCGCGATAATCACCGTCAGGCCCGCGAAAACCACCGCCGATCCCGCCGTACCGGTCGCCAAACCAATCGCATCCAGTCGGCTGCGCCCGTGCCGCAGCTCGTCGCGGTAGCGGGCCATGATGAACAGCGCGTAGTCGATACCGACCGCCAGGCCCAGCATGAGGCCCAGCGTTGGCGTCATAGA
>DYZK01000008.1 GCA_020741275.1 Corynebacterium urealyticum | reverse complement strand
GGGACATCCCAATGTCCCTGCTGCCGGAGATCGTCTCCTCCAGCGAGGTCATCGGCCGCGTGCGCCGCTCCGGCCCGGTGCAGGGCGTGCCCATCGCGGGAATCCTGGGCGATCAGCAGGCCGCTGCCTTTGGGCAGGCTTGCCTGGAACCGGGGGATGCGAAGTCCACCTATGGCACGGGCAGCTTTCTGCTGCTCAACACCGGCGACGAGCCCCAGCGCAGTAAACACGGGTTGATCACCACCATCGCCTACCGGCTCGGAAATCAGCCACCGAAGTACGCGCTGGAGGGGTCCATCGCGGTGACTGGTTCGCTGGTGCAGTGGCTCAGCGACTCCCTGGGCTTCTTCAACTCCGCCGACGAGATCGAGCCCCTCGCCCGCTCCGTGGCGGATAACGGTGGCTGCTACGTAGTCCCCGCCTTCTCCGGGCTGCTCGCGCCCCGCTGGCGCCCCGAAGCCCGCGGGGTGATCACGGGCCTGACCCGCTACGTTACGAAGGCCCACATCGCGCGCGCCGCCCTGGAGGCCACGGCTTTCCAGACCCGGGAGGTCGTCGAGGCGATGAATGCGGACTCCGGCGTCCCGCTGACCAGCCTGAAGGCCGACGGCGGCATGGTGGAAAACAACCTGCTGATGCAGTTCCAGGCCGACCAACTGGGCGTGAGCGTCACGATCCCGAAGATCACGGAGACCACCTGCCTGGGCGCGGCCTATGCTGCTGGCCTCGCGGTGGGATTCTTCCGGGATGAGGAGGAAATCCGGCGGCTGTGGCAGGAGGAGCACACCTTCACCCCGCGGGCTTCCGAGGAGGAGCGGGACGAGCTCTACCGCATGTGGAATAAGGCTGTGGAACGCACCTTCGGCTGGGCTGCGAACGCGTAGGCTCGTTATATGACTTTTTCGAATGACTCGCAGAACCGGCCGGGGGCACACGGTTCGCGACCCGATCCCCGAAGCGCTGTCCGCATCGGAAATAAGGAGCGCGAGGAGGCCATGGATCTGCTCTCGAAGCACCTCGAGGCGGGCCGGCTAGACATTTCAGAGTACGACGACCGCTGCCGCCACATTGCCAACGCGAGGGTTCATGGCGAGCTCTCGGAGGTCTTCCTGGACCTCCCCCGCATCCCACGCGGCGACCAGGCGCAGCAATCACAGGTGGTTGCGGTGCCCGGCTATGGGCAGCTGGTGTACACCGCCGAGGAGGTCGCCGTGGCTTCCAGGCGGGGCCGCAATGTTCGTGGCGGGATCATGGCGCTTTCCGTGGTCAGCGCATTCATGCTGGTCACGGTGTCGGAGTGGTTCCTGTGGATCATCCCCGTCGTGGCGATCCTGCTGTACATGCTCAAGGTTGGCCCGGAGTCCTGGTACATGCCGACGCATCGGCAGCTCGAGCGCGAACAGCGCCACGCCGTTCGCCAGCTACGCCAGCAGCGCCGCCTGAACCGCTAATACTGCCCCCGTAGGCTGATACTCCCGCGGTGCTCCGTGGCGCTGTCCCCAGTTGACTTCGCCCTCCACCCGCGCCGTCTCCCGGACTAGGAGTACAGCGCGGGGATCCAGTTAGGGGCGGAACTGGTCGATGACCCCGGCGAAGAGCCGCACACCGATGCCCAGGGCGCGCTCGTCGAAGATGATATTCGGCCGGTGCAGGTCCGGCTTGTCCCCCTCGCCGGTCCACGTGCCCAGGCGCGCCATCGAGCCCGGCACATGCTCCAGGTACCAGGAGAAGTCCTCCCCGCCGCTGGACTGCGGGGCCTCCACCAGGGAGTGCGGATCGACGTTGCGCACGGACTGCGCGAGCAGCGCGGTCGCGACGTCGTCGTTGGTCACCGGCGGCACGCCCTTCGTGTAGTGCAGCTCCGCGGTGGCACCCGTCGGGGCGACGATCTCGTCCAGCAGCTCGCGGACGATCGCCTCGCTCTCCCGCCAGACCCCGACCTCGGCGGTGCGGAAGGATCCGACGAGGCGGACCTCCTCAGGAATCGCGTTGAAGGCCTGCCCACCGTGGATCGAGCCGAAGGCGGCGACGGTGCCGCTGCGCGGGTCCACCCGCCTGTTCAGCAGCTGCGGCAGCATCGTGACGACCAGGCCAGCGGCGTTGATGAGATCCGCTGTCAGGTGCGGGCGCGAGGTGTGGCCACCGGGGCCGCGCAGGACGATCTCCATGACATCCGTGGCGGAGGTGATCGCGCCCACGCGCACGCCGATCTGCCCGCAGCGCAGCTTCGGCTCACAGTGCACCGCGAAGATCTGGTTCACACCGCGCAGGGCGCCGGCCGCGATGACGTCCTTGGCCCCACCGTCCAGAACCTCCTCGGCGGGCTGGAAGATGCCGCGCACCCGCACACTCAGGGCGTCCTCGCCGTACTCCTCGACGTAGGCAGCCAGGGCGACCATGAGGCCCAGCAGGATGGTGGTGTGCATGTCGTGGCCGCAGGCGTGCATCACGCCGGGCACGGTGGAGCTGAAGTCCAGGCCGGTGGTTTCGGTGACCGGCAGGGCGTCGATGTCCCCGCGGAAGGCGATCATGGGGGCGGTCTCGGGCCCGATGTCGACGGTGGCTCCCTTGCAGGTCATTTCCTGTGGTGTAAGGCCGGCGTCGCGGAGGATTCCCATAATGAAGGCGGTGGTGCCGTCCTCCATGTGGGAGAGTTCCGGGTTTCGGTGCAGGTGGCGCCGCCACTCGATCAGACGGTCCACGTTCTCGTTCAGCCACAGGGTGACGTACTGAGTGAGATGGGCCGCCTCAGAGGTGGGTCCGCCGTGTTGCACTGCATGCCTCCCGGCTTAAAGCCAATAATTGTCGATGTCTGCTGATTGTGGCGATTCAAGACCGAGTTGTCTAGTTACGCCGCATAAAACACCATTCTATATGCCCACCCCTGTGGCGCGTGACTTCGCGGTAGCCTTGGGCCATGTCTAGCCACAATGCGCAATCCTCGCCCGCTGCGTCGAATCCCGGGCAGGCCCCCTACGAGCTCGCGGAGCAGGCTGCCGCGGCGTTGCTGCAGAAGACTGGTTCTTCTGCCTTCGACGTCGCCATCGTCCTGGGTTCCGGTTGGCGACCAGCTGCGGACGTGGTCTGCGAGGCCGCTGAAAGCGAGGTCCAGGAGTTCCCGATGTCCGACCTGCCGGGCTTCCTGCCACCCACCGCAGAGGGGCACGGCGGCACCATTCGGGCGCTGCGCATCGGCGAGCGCAACGTGCTGATCTTGCTAGGCCGCACGCACGCCTACGAGGGCCACGAGCTGTGGCGCTGCGCGCACGCGGTGCGCACCGCTGCCGCCGCGGGGGTGAAGCAGGTCGTGCTGACCAATGCCGCGGGTGGGCTGACCGAGGGCATGTCTGTGGGCGAGCCGGTCTTGATCAGCGACCACATCAACTTCACGGCGAAGACCCCGCTGGTGGGCGCGAACTTCGTGAACCTGGTGGATGCGTACTCCCCCGAGCTACGCGAGAAGGTCAAGGCCCTGCGCCCCGGCATTCGTGAGGCGGTGTACGCGATGATGCCGGGGCCGCAGTACGAGACCCCGGCGGAGATCCACATGCTGCGCACCTTCGGGGTGGGGCTGGTGGGTATGTCCACGGTGTACGAGACGATCGCCGCCCGGGAGGCCGGCGTGGACGTGCTCGGTATCTCGCTGGTCACGAACCTGGCGGCGGGGGTGACCGGCGAGGCGCTGAACCACGAGGAGGTGCTGGCCGCCGGCCAGGCCGCGGCCCAGGAGATGGGTTCCCTGCTCGCGAGCGTGATCCAGTCGTGAGCTCCTCCCCGCAGAAAACGATTCCAGCCCCGCAGGACAATAGTTCCCAGCCGGGCTTGAGTTTCGGCACCGCGGGTCTGCGCGCCCCGGTGGGCGTGGGGCCGGATCGCATGAACGTCGCCACCGTCACCCGAGCGACCGCCGGGGTGGCCGACTGGCTCATCGCCCAGCACCCGGAGCGGGCTGCAGCCGATATTGCGGTCGCCGTGGCTCACGACGCCCGCTACGGTTCCGAGACCTTCGCGCGAGCCACCGCCGAGGTGTTCGCAGCCAACGGCTTCACCGTCACCCTGCTAGGCGGCAACAACCCCACCCCGGTTCTGGCCTGGCTGGTGCGCGACCGGGGTCTGGACGCCGGCGTTCAGATCACCGCCTCGCACAACCCGAAGAGCGATAACGGCTACAAGCTTTACCTTTCTGGGGGCTCCCAGCTGGTCTCCCCCGCCGATCGCGAGATCGAGGCAGCCATCGCGGCCCAGCCGGTGGCCGAGGAGGTCGCCCGCTCCCGGAGCGTGCAGCTGGAGCTCGGCGCCTCCCAGGGCTACGAGGCCGCGATCAGTGGTCCGGTTGTCAGCAGCGAGAACGCGGTGCTCAGCGCCCGGCGCGCCCTGACCATCGCCTATACCCCGATGCACGGGGTCGGCGGAGACACACTGGAGTCCGTACTGCAGGCCAATGGCTTCGCGGATATCCACGCGGTGGCGGCACAGCGCTGGCCGGACCCGGAGTTCCCGAGCGTGGATTTCCCCAACCCGGA
>DYZK01000007.1 GCA_020741275.1 Corynebacterium urealyticum | reverse complement strand
CCTGCTCCACCACGGCGACGGCGATATCCGCCAGGTCCACGTAGGAGATCGTGTCAGCGAGGTCATCCGAAGCCGCGGAGGCGGCGAAGTCCGTCCAGACGACGATGTCCACCTCGAAGTTTTGTCCCTCGGCCTTCTCGAAGTCGTGGACCCCGTGGTAGCCAAAGGCTTTCAGGCCCATAAGTTCAATGCGGTCAGCCACGGCGTGCTCGCCACCCTTCTGCCACCGCCGGGCCGTCGCCCAGGCGGGAGTAATAAGCCACGTCCACCGCGGCCCGCGAGGGGGCCACGTTGTGCACCCGCACCGCCCAAGAGCCCGCCTGGGCCGCCAGCGCGGAGACCGCCGCGGTCGCGTCGTCCGCCGTCTCCGGGGAACCGGGGGCGCCGTCGCTGGCGGGGCGCAGGGCGGTGAGGAAGCGCTTGCGGCTGGCGCCGATCAGCACGGGGAAGCCCAGCTCGTTGAGCTGGCTCATTGCGCCCAGGAGCTGCCAGTTATCCGCCGGGGACTTCGCAAAGCCGATGCCGGGGTCGAGGATGATGTTCTCTTCCTTCACCCCGGCGGCCAGGGCGGCGTCCACCCGGCGCAGCAGCCAGTCGCGGACGGCGGTGACCACGTCCGCGCCGGTGCCCGCGCTCTGATCTGCGTAGCCCTCCGCGCCTTCGAAGCGGTCGGTCTGCCAGTGCATGAGGCAAATGGGCAGGCCGGTCTCGGCTGCGACGGGGAGCATGTCCTTGTCCGCGAGACCGCCGGAGACGTCGTTGAGGATGTCCACCCCGGCCTCCGCGGCGGCGAGTGCGGTGGCGGCGCGCATGGTGTCCACGCTGGTGGTTAAGCCCTGCGCGGAGAGTTCCGCGATCACGGGGGCCACGCGCCCGCGTTCGACTGCCGGGTCGACGCGCTGGGCGCCGGGGCGGGTGGACTCGCCGCCGACGTCGATGATGTCCGCGCCCGCGGCGACCATCTGTTGGGCGTGACGCACGGCGGTGGCGGTGTCGGGGTTGGAGCCACCGTCGGAGAAGGAGTCTTGCGTGACGTTGAGGATCCCCATCACCTTGGTGCGCGACGGGTTGGCCGGCTGGTTCGGCTGGGCATTCTTGTCCGGCGTGGTCAGCTGGTCAGGCTGGGCAGACTGTGCAGGCTGCATCATCAAGCCTTTCTAGGGTTGATTCCCGCGGAGTTCGCTCTCGTTGGGAGTGTTAGTTCCCGCGGATCAGCGCCATGGCTTCGGCGCGGGTGGCTGCGTTGTTCTGGAAGCCGCCGCGCACGGCGGAGGTCACGGTGTTCGCTCCCGGCTTGCGCACCCCGCGCATCGCCATGCACAGGTGCTCGGCCTCGATCACGACGATCACCGCGGAGGCATCCAGCCGGCCCATCAGAGCATCGGCGATGGAGGTGGTCAGCCGCTCCTGGACCTGCGGGCGGCGGGCGAAGCCCTCCACCAGGCGGGCCAGCTTGGACAGCCCGGTGACCTTCCCAGAATGCCCCGGGATGTAGCCGATGTGGGCGTGGCCGAAGAAGGGCACGAGGTGGTGTTCGCAGGTTGAGTAGAACGGGATGTCCTTGACGAGCACGAGCTCCCGGTGGTCCTCGTTGAAGGTGGTGTTGAGCACCTCGGTGGGGTCGGTGCCGAGGCCGGAGAAGACCTCCTCGTAGGCGCGTGCCACGCGGGCCGGGGTATCGGCCAGGCCTTCGCGGTCGGGGTCCTCCCCCACGGCGATGAGCAGTTCGCGGACGGCGGCTTCAGCGCGTTCGCGGTCGAAGTGCCTCGTTGATTCGGGCTGGGCCGAATCAGGCTGGGACGATTCAGGCTTTGTCGAATCAGCCATGGTGGTGTTCGCCGCCTTCCTTAGTTCTTCTCTTCATCGCTGGGATTGTCATCATTCGGCCGGGAGTGATGACGTCCACCCGGCTCACCCCAGTCAATACCGTCGCCGTAGGCGCTGGTCCCTGGGTGCTGGGCGGGGTCGCGGCGGGCGTGGCGCCCGCCGTTGTACAGCTCCGGCGCTGGGCTACCCGGCGTTGGGTTCTGCTGCTCCGGGCTCTCTGGCTCTGCCGCATCCGGGCCAGAAACATGCGGCGCGGGCTCGCCGGCGGCCGGGGACTCCGAGACGCTCTGCTCGCCGGCCTCGGTGACCGGGCGGATCTGGGTGGTCGGGGCGTCGTCCGAGGTCCACGGGTTATCCGGGCGCTCGTGCTCCGGCAGCTCGAAACCGCGCTGCGGCTCCTGGTTGGCCTCCTGCTCACGCTCCAGCTGCTTGACCTGCTCCTGCTGTTGCTGCTTGCGCTTTTCTATGCGCGCACGGCGGGCAGCGGAGAAGTAGTCCTTGCGCTTCGGTGGCTCCTCGCCGCGCTCCTTCGCCAGCTCGACCGGGGTCTTCACCGGGTCGCGGTAGTCCTTCGGGCGGTCCAGGTCCTGGCCCGGGAAGATCTCGGAGACCTCGCGTGGCGTGATGCCATCGAAGATGGCCTCCAGGTCCGGGCGGCGCAGCGTCTCCTTCTCGAGGAGCTTCTCCGCCAGGGTGTCCAGGTAGTTCCGGTGCTCACGCAGGATCTCGTAGGCAATGTTCTGGGCCTTGTTCATGAGCATGCGGACGTCCTCGTCCACCAGCGCGGCGACCTTCTCGGAGGGGTGGAACTGGCCACCGCCGCCGCGGCCGACGAACGGGTCGCCCTGCTCCTCGCCGAACTTCACCGCACCCACGCGCGGGCTCATGCCGTATTCGACGACCATGGCCTTGGCGATCTTCGTGGCCATCTCGATATCCGCGCTCGCGCCGGTGGTCGGGTTGCCGAAGACCAGCTCCTCGGCGGCACGGCCACCCATCGCGAAGACGAGGCGAGCGAAGAGCTCGGAACGGTTGTACATGCCCTTGTCGTCTTCCGCGGCGGTCATCGCGTGCCCGCCGGTGCGCCCGCGGGCCAGGATGGTGACCTTGTAGACCCGCTCGATGTCCTTCATCGCCCAGGCCGCGAGGGTGTGGCCGCCCTCGTGGTAGGCGGTGACCTTCTTCTCGTGCTCGGAGATAATCTTCGACGTGCGTCGTGGGCCACCCACCACGCGGTCGGTGGCTTCTTCCAGGGCATCCCCGGTGATGACGTTGCCGTCCACCCGGGCGGTCAGCAGCGCGGCCTCGTTGAGGACGTTCTCCAGGTCCGCGCCGGACATGCCGGCGGTGCGCTTGGCCAGAGAGGCCAGGTCGACGTCCGGTGCCAGCGGCTTGCCTTCAGCGTGGACGCGCAGGATCTGCTCGCGGCCCACGAGGTCCGGGTTGCTGACCGGGATCTGGCGGTCGAAGCGGCCCGGGCGCAGGAGTGCTGGGTCGAGCACGTCCGGTCGGTTCGTCGCGGCCATGAGGATGACGCCCTCGCGGCCGTTGAAGCCGTCCATCTCGACGAGCAGCTGGTTGAGGGTCTGCTCGCGCTCGTCGTGGCCGCCGCCCATGCCGGCGCCACGCTGGCGGCCGACGGCGTCGATCTCGTCGACGAAGATGATGCAGGGCGCGTTCTCCTTGGCCTGCTTGAACAGGTCGCGCACACGGGAGGCACCGACACCGACGAACATTTCCACGAAGTCTGAGCCGGAGATGCTGTAGAACGGCACCCCGGACTCACCGGCCACGGCCCGTGCCAGCAGCGTCTTACCGGTGCCGGGCGGGCCGTAGAGCAGCACGCCGCGCGGGATCTTCGCGCCGAGCTTCTCGTACTTACCTGGGTCGGAGAGGAAGTCCCGGATCTCGTCGAGCTCCTCGACGGCCTCGTCCGCACCCGCGACGTCGTCGAAGCGGGTGTCCGGGTTGTCCTTCTGCAGGTCCTTGGCGCGGGACTTGCCGAAACCGAATGGACCCATGCCCCCGCCGCTCTGCATGCGGGTGAGCATGAAGAACAGCAGGCCGAAGATCAGCAGCATCGGCAGGAGCATCATCAGCATGCTTCCGAGGAAGGAATCCTGCGAGACGTGGGTGTCGAACTTCTCCGCCTCGGAGCCCTTCACCGCGTCGAAGATCTGCTGGCTGGCCCGGGCCGGGTACTGGGAGGTGATCTGCTCGATCCCCTCCTTGCCCTCGACTTCGATGGGCTTCTTCAGCTTCAGCTGGACCGTCTGTTCGCGGTCCTTGATCTCGGCTTCCTTGACGTTCTTGGCGTCGAGCTCCTTGATCGCGATGGAGGTATCGACTTTGTCGAAGCCACGGTCGCTGTCCGTGAGCACGCCAAAAGCGTAAATAGCGATGAGGGCGGCGGCGACGATCCCCGCGATCCTCAGGACCTTGTTCTTGTCCATAGTTCCCATCAGTTAGTTGTGCCCGCGCATTGTTTCGCCAGCGCTACTCGCGGACGTCCGGGCGCTGGCGGAGAAGTGCGTGAACGCTTTATTCGTAGACTTCCGGCTTCAGGGTGCCGACGAATGGCAGGTCGCGGTAGCGTTCCGCGAAGTCCAGGCCATAGCCCACCACGAACTCGTTCGGGATGTCGAATCCGACCTCGATGAGGTCCTCGATCTCGACCTTGACGGCTTCCGGCTTGCGGAACAGGGTCACGACCGACAGCGAGCGCGGCTTGCGGTTGATGAGGTTCTTCATCAGCCAGGACAGGGTCAGGCCGGAGTCGATGATGTCCTCCACGATCAGGACGTCGCGGCCCTCGATGTCGCGGTCCAGGTCCTTCAGGATACGGACAACGCCGGAGGAGCTGGTGGAGTTTCCGTAGGAGCTGACGGCCATGAACTCCAGCTGGTTCGGGATCTCCAGCTCGCGGGCGAAATCGGTGATGAAGAAGACCGCTCCCTTGAGCACGCAGACGAGGATGAGGTCCTCCGGGGCGTCGCGGTAGCGCTCGTCGACGGCGGCGGCGAGTTCGCGGATGCGGGAGTGCAGGGTGTCCTGGTCGATCAGGACTGCTTCGAGGTCGTCACCGTAGGGGTGGGCCGGGATGTCGGTGCTCTTCTTGGTCCAGGTCGAGTTCTGATCAGTCATGTGCTCGTCGATCCTTTGGGTGCTTGTGTGATTCTTCCGCCACGAGGCGCAGGACGCCGTCACGTCGCGCCACGACCAGCCGGGGGCGGTGTTGCCCGGTGGGCGGCACCCCCGCTGGTGGTGGGCTCGGCTCGTGGGCGTGGCCTCTGCCTAAAGCCTCATAACCGTTCATTGTATGCCACGGGACGGACACGCCGCCTTGCCCGGCCCAATCCGTGACGAGGGCGTCGATGCGGCTCAAGTGGGAGTAGGTCAGCGGGCCGGTTTTTCCGTCGAGCCAGTGGCGGATCACCCGCCGGCGGAGGGCGGCGGGCAGCTCGGCGAGTGGGTCGCAGGGCAGCTCGGCGGTGGCGTGCGCATGGTCCCCGGCCCGCGCGTAGCCCTCGGCCTGTTCATGGCCCTCGGTGTGCTCGTGGTTGCCGGCTTCGGCGGTGAGCCGGACGTATTCGGCGTGGGCGGCGGCCTCCAGGTAGTCGGAATCCTCGCGCAGCAGCCGGGCGGTGCGGGTCAGGGAGTCAGCCACGCCGGGGCCGAGGATGCCCTCCAGCAGGGGCAGCAGCTCCTGGCGGACCCGCGAGCGGCGAAAGCGGGGGCTGGCATTATGCGGGTCAGACCAGAAACTCAGCCCGGCACGGTGGCACGTGGCCTCGGTGTCTTCTCGGGTACTGGCCAGCAGGGGGCGGCCCAGCCAGGCGGCCCCCGCGGCGATGGCAGGGTGCTCGTTGCTGACCTGGTGCTGGTCGCTATCCGAGCGCTGGTGGGTGGCGGTAGTGATGGGTCGCAGCCCGGCCAGCGCGCCCGCCCCGGAACCACGGGCCAGGCCCAGCAGCAGCCCTTCCGCGTCATCGGAGGCGGTGTGCGCCACCAGTAGTGGCCGACCAGCCGCCGCGGCCCCGAGAGCGCGGTAGCGAGCCCCGCGGGCGGCGGCCTCGTCTGCACCCGGGCCGCCGGGGACGTCGATGGTGAGCACCTCGGCCGGGATACCGATCCCCTCGCAGGCCCGGGCCGCGGTGGCAGCGACCTCAGCGGAGCCTTCCTGCAGCTGGTGATCCACCACCAGGGCGCGGAAGCTCGCCCCCGGCAGGTCCTTCTTGGCGATCCCGGCGGCGGTATAGGCCAGTGCGAAGGAATCCGCGCCCCCGGAGACCCCCAGGTAGACAGACCCCTCGGCCAGCTGCGCGGCGTGCTCCGGGTGCGTTCTTCGCAACCCAGCAAGCCAGGCGCGGAAGTCCGCTGCGGTGCTCACGGTGTTCCTCCTCCCCAGTACTTGGCCCCGGTCACCCGGCATGGCCGTTGCCGATAGAACTAGAGCCGGTACACGGCGGCGGCCAGCCGGTCAAGGGCTTCGCGCCCGTCGCCGACGTCGGCGGGAGTGTTGGACAGGAAAGCGAAACTCAACGGGCGGCCGGATTTGGTGACCACCGTGCCGGCCAGGGCATTGACCCCGTCGAGGGTGCCGGTTTTCGCGCGCACCCACCCGGCGGCGTCCTCGGCCCCGCTGCCCGCGAGGTAACGGTTGCGCAGCGTGCCCTCCGCACCGGCAACCGGCAGGTCCTGCTGCAGAGCGTGCAGCTTCTTGCTGCCCAGCGCGGAGTTCAGGTTGTGCGCGCTCAGGCGGTTGTCCTCGCTCATGCCGGAGGTGTCGTGCAGCACCGCGCCTTCGGTGTCCACGCCGTTGTCCTTGAGCACCTTGAGCACGCCCTCTGTCGCGCCTTTGAAGGTGCCCGGCAGGTCCTGGCTGATCGCCACCTCGCGGCCGATGGCCTCGGCGAGCATGTTGTCCGAGTGCAGCATCATGTCCCGCAGTCGGGTGCTCAGTGGTGCGGAGAGCACCTGGCCCAGGGCCTCCTCGGCGGTCGGGTGGTCCGGCCCCACGGGCTCATCGGAGACCTCGAGCTTCAGCTTCTTGGACTTCAGCTTCTCCCCCAGCCCCATGTCCTCGGCCAATGCCTGGGCCACGTCCCGGGCTGGGGTGTTGCTGCGGGCGGAGTAGTTCTCGGTGGGGATGATGCGGCCGGCGTCGATCATCACGGAGTCCAGGAAGGTCACGTTGCCCATCCCGATCTCCACCAGGTCCCAACTCTTGTGGAAGGTGGACTTCTCTCGCATGGAGTTATCCACCGTGATCTTGGTGATCTTCTTCAACTCCTCGGCCGGCAACGCGCGGCGAACCTGGTCAGCCAGCTCACTGATGGCCGGGGCGTCTGTGAAGAATCCGGAGCCGGGCTTGCGGGACAGGGTGATATCCCCCTCGCCCACGAGGATCAGTTCGCCCGGCCCACCCTTGACCACGGAGGTCGGCAGCCGGTCCTGCGTTCCCTTCGCCAGCAGGGCCGCGGCGGTGGTGTACACCTTCGTCGAGGATGCCGGCACCAGGTGCTTGCCTTCATTGTTGGCGAACAGCACCTCACCGGTTTCCAGGTCGGTGATCTCCGCGGACAGGCGCCCCAGCTGCCGGTCCTTCGCCGCCTTCTTCACCTCGGTCAAGTCCACCGGGGCGGCAGGCGGGCTGGCCTCAACCATCACTGGTTCGTCAGGACGGGGAAGCGCTGCGGGGGCGACGTCATAATGGGGGCGCTGGGAAAGAACCACCGCGCCAGCGATGATGGCGGCGGCGACCACGAGGAACGCCACCACCGCGAGGAGCCAGCGGCGGAAAGAGGACTTCTTCTCAGCTTCCAAAATCTAAATCCTGACAATGTGTGGGCGGCAGGGGCGTGCTGTTGGTAGGTTCCACCTTATCCTGCGACTAGGATGGGGCCTGCATGTACGTCAGGCGCCACGAGGCGCTTTAAACAGACACCGATTTTAAGGATGGCGCGAGTTATGGCTCAGAGCATCGAAGTCACCATCGAGATCCCGAAGGGTTCCCGCAACAAGTACGAGATCGACGAAGAGACCGGCAAGGTTCACCTGGACCGCTACCTCTTCACCCCGATGGCGTACCCGGCTGACTACGGCTTCATCGACAACACCCTCGGCGAGGACGGCGACCCGCTGGACGCGCTGGTCATCCTGCCGGAGCCGCTGTTCCCAGGCGTGGTTGTCAAGGCCCGCCCGGTTGGTGTGTTCAAGATGACCGACGAGGCCGGTGGCGACGACAAGCTGCTCTGCGTTCTCGACGACCCGCGCTTCGCCCAGTACCAGGACGTGGACGACATCTCCCAGTTCACGAAGGACGAGATCGAGCACTTCTTCGTGCACTACAAGGACCTCGAGCCGGGCAAAGAGGCCCGCGGCGAGGGCTGGGGCACCGCTGCTGACGCGGAGAAGATCCTGGCCGACGCCATCGAGCGCGCCAAGAAGTAAAAGGCTTTAGGCTTCTTGAGACTCAGCGCCCGCTCCCCTGCTGCGGGGCGGGCGCTTTTGCATGTGTGTGGGGCTCCACGCCCATTTGCGGACACGGGCTGCCCGCCGCCGTGAGGCAGCAGGGATGCGGCTAGTAGCATGGCGGGCATGAGTGACTTTGAATCCATGAGAGCAGAAGACGTCCCGGAGGGCGTCCAGTTGGTGGACGTCCGCGAGGCCAATGAGTTCGCGGAGTGGCACGCCAAGGGCGCGGAGAACCTCCCCCTGTCCGAGCTGCAGCTGCGCTACGGCGAGCTGGACCTGGACCAGGACCTGTACATCATTTGCCTGTCCGGCGGACGGTCGGCGAAGGCCTGCCAGTGGCTGGAGCTCAACGGTATCGACGCGATCAACGTGTCCAATGGCACCATCGGCTGGCGCGACGCGGGCCGCACGATCATCGTCAACGGCGAGGAGACCACGAACCCGGCCTAAGCGCTGGGTGTGCGCCCCTCTACTCCCGCTGCGGGTGGTTTTCAGACACCGGTGGCGGGAGTTTCTTTATCAAAAATTCACTTTAGATTTGCTCCCAAAAGCATTTACCCGGGCTGGCAGCCCCGCTAACGTCGAAAGAACAAGGCCCTGATCGACAGAGCTAAAGGTTGAATTCCCATGAAGAAGCATGCATTCATCATCGTTCTCACGGTAGTGGCCGTCGTCGCCTTCATCTACCTCCTCGTCGCACCACCAGCTGAGTTCACGGCTCTGGAGGGCAGCACCCAGCTGATCATCCTGATCGCCCTGTTCATGGTCGCGGAGTTCCCGATCACCATCCTGCTGATCGAAAAGTTCGTGCGAGGCAACCGCGAAGAAGCCGCGAAGCAACAACACACCCCGAGCTCGGATCACCTCCCCCGCCCGACACTCTAAGGCCCCAGCCTTCGCACGGGCAGCACCCCCCAGGCCCCGCACGGGTGGCACGCCCGGCCCCCGCACGGTTTTGCAGAGTTTAAGGTCGCTAAACACCCGAAAACCGACCACAAACTCTGCAAAAGCCATAATTAGGCCCAACCCTAACTACAACCATTCCCCACACCCTTAGGAGCCCACCATGCTCTCCCTGCAACGTCCGATCGTCCTTGCCCCAATGGCTGGTGGCCCGTCCACCCCGGAGCTCGTTGCCGCCGTATCCAATGCCGGTGGGCTCGGCATGACGGCCGCGGGCTACCTCTCCCCCGATGCTTTCCGCGAACACCTTGCAGCCATAGAGAAACTCACTACCCAACCCTTCGGGGTCAATATCTTCTCCCCACCCTCCCACTCGGGCCTCTCCGCCCCGGAGCTGCATAGTTGGCAGCGTTATCGGGAACAATTGGGCACCTACTCGGCTGTGCCAGCTTCTTTTCCGGACGCCCCTCGCAACACCGATGATCACTATGAGGAGAAGGTGCAGATCGCACTCTCCTCTGCTGCCAAGGTCGTGTCTTTTACCTTCGGCTACCCGACCCAGGAGGTCGTGGACGCCCTGCACGCCAAGCAGAAGCTGGTGGTGCTTAATGCCACGACCCCGGAGGAGATCGACCATCTCGCGGCCACGGATTGTGACGCCATCGTGCTGCAGGGCAAGGAGGCCGGTGGCCACCGGGGCACGGTACTCTCCACCCCGGAGGAGGGCTGCGCATACTCGCTCGCCCAGCTGCTGACACACGCGAAGGAGGCCACCGATAAGCCGGTGATCGCCGCCGGTGGCATCGCGAGCAGGCAGGACGTGGCGGAGGCCCTGGAGAACGGCGCCGCCGCCACCCAGGTAGGTACCCGTTTCCTCCTGGCCGCGGAGGCGGGGACGAAGAAGACGCACCAGCAAGCACTGCAGACGCTCAAGGGGCGGCCGACTGTGATCACCACGGCCTTCACGGGCAAGCCAGCGCGTGCGATCCGCAATAGTTTTACCGACCGCTTCCAGCCGCTCGCCCCGAGCTTGTACCCGGAGCTCCACTACCTGACCTCTGCTCTGCGCGGTGAGGCGGATAAAGCCGGCGATCGGGAGTATCTGAACCTGTGGGCCGGGGAGAACTATAGGCTCACGCGACCGGGGCCTGCCGCGGCGATCGTCGCTGAGCTGGCGCCGTAGGAAACGTGAAAAGGGAGGGCCACCCCGGCTGGGTGGTCCTCCCTTCGCTATGAGCACGGGACTAGCGCGCTGCAGGATCCCGCTGCCCCGCGCGCTCCGCGGGGCGAACGGTGAGCCTTAGTCGCCGATCTGGTCGCGACCGCGCTTGACCAGCAGCGGATCCGGCTGGCCCACGACCTCGTGGTCCTTGTCGGTGTACTCGAACTTGCTGAGCACGTAGCGCATCGCGTTGATGCGGGCACGCTTCTTGTCATTGGACTTAATGGTGATCCACGGGGACTCGTTGGTATCCGTGTAGCGGAAGGTCTCCTCCTTAGCGCGGGTGTAATCATCCCAGCGATCCAGGGAGGCCAGGTCCATTGGGGAGAGCTTCCACTGGCGGACGGGGTCCACCTGGCGGATCGCGAAGCGGGTGCGCTGCTCCTTCTGGGTCACGGAGAACCACAGCTTGGTCAGGGAGATGCCGGAGCCCATGATCATGTTCTCGAGCATCGGGACTTCGCGCATGAACTCGGCGTGCTGCGCGTGGGTGCAGAATCCCATGACACGTTCGACGCCGGAGCGGTTGTACCAGGAGCGGTCGAAGAACACGATCTCGCCGCCGGCCGGGAAGTGCTGGATGTAGCGCTGGAAGTACCAGCTGGTGGACTCGCGCTCGGTTGGCTTCTCCAGGGCGACGGTGCGGGCACCACGGGGGTTGAGATGCTCGTTGAAGCGCTTGATGGAGCCACCCTTACCGGCGGCGTCGCGACCCTCGAAGAGGATGATGTGCTTCTGGCCGGTGTCCTTGGTCCAGTTCTGCCACTTCAGCAGCTCGATCTGGAGGGCGCGCTTGATGTGCTCGTACTCATCGCGGCTCATGCGCTCTTCGTAGGGGTAGTCCTCGCGCCAGGTGTCGACGCGCTCGCCGTCTGGGGTGATCAGTACCGGGTCGTCTTCATCGGAGTCATCCACCATGTACCCCTCGGTGGATGCGAGGTCGACGAAGTGCATGTCTTCTTCGTTGGTGTTGCTCATGCTTTGCACCTGTTTTTCGGCCTAGTGAGTGAGACTTCTACGCCTTCTATTCTACTGCTTAACAGGTGCGGGGGTGGGTCACGCCTCCCCTTAAAGTGCATTAAGAATCGCAGCTCGCGCTGGTTGGCACGGGCCGTCCGGGGCGCGGTGGACTGAGCGGGTATATTTTGGCAAAAGTTAAACCCCGCCACCGTTGCGGTGGCGGGGTTTTATCGCTCTCGGCGAGGCTTAAATTAGAAGCCCAGTGCCTGGAGGAAGTTCGGCAGCAGGCCGAGCAGGTTGGACAGAGCATCGACCCAGTCAGCGACCTTGGACATGGTCTCAAAAAATTCGGCTGCGTTTTCCATTGTGAAAACTCCTAGAGTGTAGGCCCGCTCGCCCGCAGGAGAGTGGGAAACTGTGTTTTAGAGAAGCCCGCGTCGCGGGGCATTAGGTATCGCTCGAATCTAGAGCGATACGAGAGCTTAGTTAGCTCTCAATAGGGCTTACTACTCCGCGCGCTCGGAGGAGGAGAGGAAGGAGAGGGAGGAAACAGTCTGCTCGTCGCCCTCCTCGGGCTTAACCAGATCGAAGATCGGCTGCAGGAACTTGCCGATGTTCTTCCAGAAGGTAACGAAGTCGTCCAGGAAGGTGGTGATCATGTCGATGTTCATATGAACTCCTCGAAAAGTATGACAGCCCCGCCACTTTCACGGGACCTACAGTGGATTAACGCTGAGCGCGTCACGGTCACCGATTATGGCACAGCAAATACTTATGTCAAGAGCAGGTAACGAGTTCCTGCCAACGTGTGAAAAGGATCACATTCATAGGCGTTCATAGTTTGCCCTAATCGGACATAACCGCTGGTTAACCTGCAATTAACCTAAGGAAATCCTCCCCAGGTAAGACCCAGGCCATGCAGATGAAAACTAATTCCAATAAAAATTTAGGTTAAGTTTTCAACTTTCCTGTGATTTCCCTGAGCGCAGGCGCCTGCCAAGCCATTGCTTCCCAGCGAAGCATCCACGGGCCGACTCCCCGCCCCTCAAAACACAGAAAGGCCCCTCACACCCCACCGGGATGCAAGGAGCCCAGAACGCGAGCCTAGGGCTCAGCAACGGGGATTAGAAGCCGCCCATGCCGCCCATGGCGTCTGCGTCCGGCATAGCTGGAGCGTCCGGCTCCGGCTTATCCGCAACCACGGCCTCCGTGGTCAGGAACAGACCAGCGATGGAGGCGGCGTTCTGCAGTGCAGAGCGGGTCACCTTCACCGGGTCAGAGATGCCAGCAGCCAGCAGGTCCACATACTCGCCGGTAGCGGCGTTCAGGCCCTCGCCGGCAGGCAGGTTGTTGACCTTATCCTCCACAACGCCCGGCTCCAGGCCAGCGTTGCGGGCGATCTGCTTCAGCGGGCCAGCCAGGGCCGCGCGCACGATCTGCACGCCGGTTGCCTCGTCGCCCTCCAGGCCCAGGCTGTCCTCCAGGACGTGGGCGGCCTGCACCAGTGCAGCGCCACCGCCGGCAACAATGCCCTCCTCGGCAGCAGCCTTCGCGTTACGCACGGCATCCTCGATGCGGTGCTTGCGCTCCTTCAGCTCCACCTCGGTGGCGGCACCGACCTGCAGGACGGCCACACCGCCGGAGAGCTTCGCCAGGCGCTCCTGCAGCTTCTCGCGGTCGTAGTCGGAGTCAGCGTTCTCGATCTCCTGGCGGATCTGCTTGATGCGACCCTCCAGCTGCTCCTTGGAGCCAGCACCATCGACGATGGTGGTGTCATCCTTGGTGACAACGACCTTGCGGGCGGTACCCAGCAGCGGCAGGTCAGCGGTCTCCAGGTTCAGGCCGACCTCCTCGGCGATAACCTGGCCGCCGGTCAGGATCGCAATATCCTGCAGCTGAGCCTTGCGGCGGTCGCCGAAGCCCGGAGCCTTCACGGCAACGGACTTGAAGGTGCCGCGGATCTTGTTCACAACGAGGGTGGACAGTGCCTCGCCCTCGATGTCCTCAGCCACGATCAGCAGTGGCTTGCCGGACTGCATGACCTTCTCCAGCAGTGGCAGCAGATCCTTAACGTTGGAGATCTTGGAGCTCACCAGCAGGATGTACGGATCCTCCAGGACAGCCTCGCCGCGCTCGATGTCGGTAGCGAAGTAGCCGGAGATGTACCCCTTATCGAAGCGCATACCCTCCGTGACGGAGAGGTTCACGCCGAAAGCGTTGGACTCCTCGACGGTGATCACGCCGTCCTTGTTCAGCTGACCATCGCCGACCTTGTACATAGCCTCGGCGATCAGCTTGCCGATCTCCTCATCCGCAGCGGAGATGCCAGCGGTGGAGGCGATCTGCTCCTGGGTCTCGATCTCCTTAGCGTTCGCCAGCAGGTGCTCGGTCACCTTCGCGACACCAGCCTGGATGCCGCGCTTAATGCCCATCGGGTTGGAGCCGGCAGCCACGTTACGCAGGCCCTCGCGGACCAGGGACTGAGCCAGAACGGTAGCGGTGGTCGTGCCGTCACCGGCGACGTCGTCGGTCTTCTTCGCGACCTCCTTGACCAGTTCCGCACCGATCTTCTCGTACGGATCCTCCAGCTCGATCTCGCGAGCGATGGTCACACCGTCGTTGGTGATCGTCGGTGCGCCCCACTTGCGCTCGAGGACAACGTTGCGACCCTTCGGACCCAGGGTGACCTTGACGGCATCAGCCAGGGTGTTCAGACCGGTCTCAAGACCGCGGCGGGCCTCTTCATCGAATGCAATCATCTTCGCCATTAGGCTTCAGATCCTCCGTTAGAGTTGGTGCGACACATGCGGGTCGAATCCAGCGCCCGCGACGGCACGGACGGGTAAGTGCCGCTGCACCCGTCCTCACTGAACTCGATCGTTCTTTTATCTGGCACTCAACCAGTGCAAGTGCTAACACCGTTTTTAGCACTCGCACCCCTTGAGTGCAAGGTCCGCAACTTTCGGAAAAAGCGTTACCCTGGATCCCATGACAAATAACGCAATTCCTACCCCGAACGAGGCCCGCGCGGCCCTCGAGGCACAACTGCCTTTTATTAAGGACGCGCTGACCGAACTCATCGCTTTCCAGTCCATCCACTCCGTCCCTGAGCTCGACGAGCACAACGACGGCGCCGCGGACTGGGTGGTCCGCCAGTTCCGCGAGGTCGGGGTTCCCGTCGAGGCCTACCCCACCTCCGACGGATCGAAGTCCGTCATCGGTCTCCGGGAGCCGGAGGACGGCTACCCCACCGTCCTGCTGTACAGCCACTTCGACGTCCAGCCAGCCGGCAACGTCGATGCCTGGACCTCCGACCCGTGGACGCTGACCGAGCGCGACGGCCGCTGGTACGGCCGCGGCACCGCGGACTGCAAGGGCTCGGTGAGCATGCACCTGGGCACCCTGCGCGCCCTCAACGAGCTCGCTGAGCAGTACCCGGTTCTGAACAAGGTCGGCATCCGGGTCGTCGTGGAGGGCTCCGAGGAGCGCGGCGGCTACGGCCTGGAGAACCTGCTGGCCGAGCGTCCGGAGCTCTTGGCCGCGGACGTGTTCCTCATCGCAGACTCTGGCAACGACTCCGTGGGAGTGCCGAGCCTATGCACCGCCCTGCGCGGCTCCGCGGCGGTCACCGTCCGCCTGCAGACCCTGGAGCAGCCGCTGCACTCCGGCCAGTTCGGCGGTGCCGCCCCGGACGCGACCGTTGAGCTGATCAAGCTGCTCAGCACCCTGCACAATGAGAAGGGCCTGGTCGCCGTCGAAGGCCTGGCACCGAGCACCACCTGGGAGGGCGTGGGCCCGGACGAGCCCACCTTCCGCCGCGACGCCGGCGTGCTGGACGGCGTGGACGTCTACGGCGCCGATCAGGGCTTGAAGCCCAACGACCTCACCGTCGCACGCCCGGCAATTACCGTCACCGCCATCGACGCCCTGCCGGTCAAGGATGCAGTGAACGCCGTGCCGGCTGAGTCCGCGGCCGTGGTGAGCCTGCGCGTGCCGCCGGGAATGGAGCCGAAGGAGTGCCAGGACCTGCTGGTCGCCCACCTGGAGAAGCACGCCCCGAACGCCAAGATGAGCATCGAGCGCGAGTCCCTGGCCGAGCCCTTCAGCGCCGACCTGACCGGCCCGGCTCTGCAGCGCCTGGCTGGCGCACTGGGGGACTCCTACGCCGCGGCTGCTGGCAAGGAGCACATGGAGATCGCGGAGGTCGCCTCCGGCGGTTCTATCCCGCTGACCAATAAGCTGCTTGCTACCCACCCGGGTGCGGAGCTGGCCCTCTACGGCCTGGCTGAGCCGCAGGCCCGCATCCACTCCGCCGACGAGTCCGTGGACCCGACCGAGATCCACTCCGTCGGTGCGGCACAGCTGCTCTTCCTGGCCCGCACGGCCGCTGAGGTGAACTAGCGCGATGGCGGAATCGGTTGCAGGCGGCGCGAAGAAGGCGCCCGCGAACGCGGGTGGTGCTGAAAAGAAAGACGGCGCTGGACAGGCGGGCGCAGCACAGCGCTCCCCCGCGCCCGGTGACTTCTGGACCGTCCAGACCACCACCGGCGCGGTCAAGGGGCACGCGGAAACCGGCACCGCAGCCTTCCGTGGCATCCCCTACGCCCAGCCACCCATTGGACCCCGCCGCTTCCGCCGCGCCGAGCCCATCGCACCTTGGGAGGGCACCTTCGAGGCCCGCGCGGATGGCGAATACTGCTACCAATTCCGCAACAAGGCCACCGGTTGGATCGGCTCCGAGGACTGCCTGTGGCTGAGCGTCGTTGTGCCCCGTGGTACGGCACGGGGCACAACACAGGGCGCTGACACGGCTGCTGATGTGGACAACACCACGGCCGCGGACCCCGCAACAGCCCCTATTAATAAGGAGCACGCGATCGACGCCACGGCGCGCCGCCCGATCGCGGTTCACCTGCACGGCGGCAGCAACGTCCACGGCTCCGCGGCCGATCCGCAGCGTTCCGGCGAGCACTTCGCCCAGGCCACTGACTCCATCTACGTGGGCGTGAATTACCGGCTCGGCATGTTCGGCCAGCTCTTCTTCGGCAAGGACTTCGCCGACGAGCGCATCGACACCAACGCCGGGCTCTCCGACATCATCGAGGCTCTGAGATGGATCCAGGCCAATGCCCGCGCCTTCGGCGGGGACCCGGAGCGCATCACCATCTTCGGCGAGTCCTCCGGAGGTGCGATGGTTACCGCGCTGATGACCAGCCCTGCCCTGGAGGGCGTGATCGCCGGCGCCATCGCGCAGTCCCCCGCGGGCGCCATGGTGCATACCCCGGAGAACGCCAAGTACTGGCGCGAGCAGGCCGTGGCGGAACTCGCCCGGATCCGGGGGCTCGTCGAGAAGGACAAAGCCAAGGCAGAGGTGCCCGAGACCGGTGGCCTCAGCATCGATGACCTCTTCGGCGCCACCGCCACCGAACTGGGCGAGATTACCGAGACCCTCGTGGCCCACAACCTCCGCTACGCACCGGGGGTCTCCGGACCCTTCGCCCCCATCGTGGACGGCGACCTGCTGCCGAAGCACCCGCTGGCCAAGGGTGCGCAGCGCGACCTGCCGCTGCTCGTGGGCTATAACCGCGACGAGTACCGCCTCATGCGCTGGGAACCACTGCGCACCAAGCACCAGTGGTCGCGCACCCTCACGCTCGCCGAGCACGTGAGCACGGACGTCGAGGAACTCCTCCAGCACTACAAGGGTGTTCAGCGTCGCTCCGTAGTGGGCGAGTTCACCGGGCACGCGATCTTCGTGGCCCCGGCCTATCTACTGGCCGAGCAGCACCCCACGGGCAAGGTGTGGTTCTACCGGCTGGACATGACCACCCCCTCCCTGGAACTCAGCGGGATGGGCGCGACCCACGCCCTCGACCTGCCACTGCTGTTCCGCCGGGTGGACACCAGCCGCGGCAAGCTCGCCCTCGCGCTCGGTGGCGCGAAGCAGATGAACCGCACCAGCGAGGCCATGCTGCGCCGCTGGCGGAAGTTCCTCCACGACCTCGACCCGGGCTTCGAGCGCTACCGGGGTGAGGCGGGCGCCGCAGAGGCCGCTGCACCGAGCTCTACTGTGTCGAACTTTGCGGAAGAGACTGACCCAGCCCGCCACATCCAGGTCTTCGACGGCAAGCGCTTCGAGGCCGGCGAGGAAAGCCAGCTCCTGGAACCCTCCCCGCGATGGAAGGCCTGGGAGAAGTTTCATATCCCGCAGGGCTGAGCGCCAGGCGTGAGGCTGGCGACGTCCCAAATAAAAGGGAAGGGCGAGGAACAGTGAACGCGGTCCGTGGGCACACACCCCGGGCCGCGTCCCATATTATGGGATGATAAATCCCACCTGTTGCACCCCCATTTGGGTCTAAAAGCTGTTGAACAACTCGCGGGGGTGAAAAGAAAGGGATATATTCATGCCCATGATCACAATTCTTCTTAAGCGAGTACCCAACCCGGGTGGAGGCGCGGACTGACCCCTCCACCACCGGGGTAACAAGCGCACACGCTTAAGAGTCGGTCCATGAACCGAACAACCGGCGCACAAGCACAACCGCCAAGCGCCACCAGGACCGACCACAACGAGGAAGAGTGACCATGAGCACCACGCTGATTCGCTTCGCGAAGCCGGAGACCAGCCGCCGAGAGCACAAGAGCTACACCACCACCCCGGCGCTGCGCTCCAACTCCATCACCTTCAACGCGCAAACCCAGACGCGCATCCAGAAGCGCCGCCAGCGCACCCGCACCTTCGCCGAGGACCCATTCCGCTCCCGCTTCGGGCAGCGACTGCCCAAGGCGATGCGCGGCGAGGCCCGCGGCATGGACTGGAAGACCTTCCGGAGCTCCTACTCCCCCAACGACATCCAGGTGGAGCAGCTGCGCTCCCAGCGGAAGTCTGCGGGCAAGCGCCAGTACGAGATCAGCATCCGAGGCCTGCGCACCGACCAGCAGGGCACCCGGGTGTCCATCACCGCGATGGGCGCATCCTCCGCGATGTCCGAGATCCTGGCTGATCACGACCTGGCCGTGGAGATCCTGAAGTTCCACCAGTACGAGATCTTCGAAGCCACCGCGACCTTCATCTTCGCCACCCACAACGGGAAGCGGACCTGGGCCGTCGGCTTCGGTGCGGATCGCGATACCTCGATCGCTAACGCGCTGTGCTCTGCCGCAGCGCTGCTGCACCGCCGCTAAGGCAAGAGCTTGATAACAAGGCCACGCGACGGCCTTAAAAAAACTCCAAAACCCCAGCGCCTCACCAGTGCTTTCAGCGCCCGCGGTTGCCACTTCTTAAAGGCAGCCGCGGGCGCTGTGCTGTGCAATGCCGGATGCGGGACGTGCGTGTAGGCGCGTGGGCGTGCGCGTGGGAGGCAGTGTGCTGCGGGGGCGGAGCAAGCGTCCGGCGCCCCGGTGGCAGCTGCGAGCTAGTCCCGAGCGGTCTCCCGCAGCGTGCGCGCCGTCAGCTCCACCGCCGCGCGCCACGCCTGCGGCTGAGTGAAGCCCTCCTCGGCACCCGCATCCCCTCGGGTGCGCACCCCCGGCTCCAATGCGGCGCCGGCCGCGCGGGCCGCCGCGCGCTGGCGGTCATAATCCCCGCCCGTCTCGATCAGGCGGAGCACATCCTGCAGCTCAGCCTTGCAGCCCAGCTCCTCAGCCAGCGGGGAGAGCTCCTCCACCCACCGGCACAGCTCGTCGGTGACCATCCGCTCCGTCGTCTCCCGATCGATGATGATCTCCGCATCCAGGCCATAGCGCGCGGCGCGCCACTTATTCTCCGCCACGTGCCACTGCTGCAGGCTCGGCAGTTCCTCGCCCGCGTCGTACATCCGCTCGAAGTACACGACCAGGCAATGCAGGTACGCGCTGATCGCCGCGACCTCCCAGATTGCCATCGTGGAATCCGCAAAGCGAACCTCGATGGTGCCGTACTTGGACGGGCGGACGTCGAAATGCATGGAACCGGTGTGGTTAATCACGCCGGAAAAATCCTGATCGCGGTTGAATTCCTCCCACTCATCCCAGGAGGCGAATTGGTAAGGAATGCCTGCGGTCGGCAGCTGCTGATAGAGCAGGGTGCGGTTCGAGGCATAGCCGGTATCCAGGCCCTCCCACGCCGGGGAGGAGGCCGACATCGCCAGCACGTGCGGGTAGTGCGTCATCACCGCGTTGATGATCGGCCAGACCTTCTCCTTCGAGCCCACGCCGACGTGCACGTGGATGCCCCAGATGATCATCTGCCGACCCCAGTACTGGGTGCGCTTGATGATCTCCCGGTAGCTTCCCTTGTCGCTCATCTCCTGGTCGCCCCAGTTGGTGAACGGGTGGGTACCCGCAGAAAACAGCTGCACGCCGATGCGATCGGCGCAGTCCAGCAGCTGCAGCAGCTGCTCGCGCAGGTCCTCCACGGCGGCGGGGATGCCATCGTGAACGGTGGTGACCATCTCCACGGTGTTGGCCATGAACTCGCGGGTCACACGGTGGCCCGGGTAGACCTCATCCATGAGGTCAAGCAGTTCACCGGCGCGTGGCACCAGGTCCAGGGTCTCCGGGTCGATGAGGGCGACCTCCCACTCGAGTCCAACGGTGGGTTCAGATCCGGGAAAGTCCATCGGCCCAATCATCCCTTCGCTCGGTACAGCACGGCTGTCATAGTCGGCGGTGCTGCGTGGCGCGGCTATCGCGTGAAGCCGGGGCGCGGAACCCCGGCGCGTTCTATTTCCCTATCCTTGCAGATCGCCTAGCGAGACAAGTCATTCACCGTGACAACAATCACCGCGCCCGGTGCCGGACCGTCCAGCAGCTGGACGTCGCGGAGGGAATCGTCGATCTCACGATTGCGCTCGCGGGCCTCGAGGCCGTGATCCTTGGCGATCTGCTCGGCAGCGGCCTTCGCCTTCGCGTCGCCGGCCGGGTACAGCACGACGGACTCGCGGAAGACGTACGCGGAATCCGGCAGGTTACCGATCGACTTCGCATCCCACTTCTCGCCGCGCAGGCCGTCGGCGGTGCGCCCGGCCAGGCCCTCGATCGGGGAGTTGTTCAGGACGGTGACGTGGGTGGCCTCGCGGTCCTTGTCGCTCAGCACCCCCTGGTTCTCGGCGTTCTCGGCTTCCTCGGCGGCCTTCTTCTCGGCCTCCGCCTTTTTTGCTTCCTCAGCCTTTGCATCGTTGGCGGCCTTGTCGCGGGCAGCCTGACGCTCGGCGTTTTCCTTCTCCTTGGCCAGGCGCGCCTGCTCGGCAGGGCTCAGGTTGCTGGTGTCCTCGTCCCCCTGACCGGCCTGGACGTTGCCGTCCTTGGAATCGCCGCCGTTGACGAAGCTGACCGCGCCCCAGGCGATCAGTGCGATCGCGACGGCAATCAACACCATGGCCAGGCCGCGCAGTGGCAGGCCCTGGCCGGAGCGGGCCTCCGCACCAACTTGGCCACCAGGCTCGCCAGCCGCGGCACCGGAGCCGGCCTCACCGGCGCCAGCCCCAGCTGCCGTTGCACCCGCGGACCCAGCGCCAGCCCCAGCTGCCCCGGCACCGGCTGCGCCAGCTACTGCGGCTCCGCCGATGCGGCGGCGGCCTGCCTCGTGGTGGCGCTGGGCCGCGGCGGCGGACTCGTCGTCGTAGTCCCCGTACCCTGCGTACTCGTCGTCGTGATCGGCGTAGTCGCCGTGCTCGCCGTCATCGCCGTCGTAATCCTCGTACTCGGCATAGCCATCGTCGTAGCTTTCGTAGCCGTCCGCGTCGTAGTCGGAATATTCCGCGTCCTCAAACTCGGCGTCGACCGGGCCCTCATGGGCGCCGTGCTGCGGCTCCAGGTCGAGGGGGCGGTCGTCGTCGAAGTTGTCGTCGAGGGAATGGCGTGGTCGATTCGAATCAGTCACGACACAAATCTTAACTACAGTCACACCCGCCACGAGAATGGCGCGCCGAGAAGCCCCGCTATTCCGGGGCGCTCACTCCTCCCGGCGGCGCAGCAGGGTGCGCACCAACACCGGATCGAAGTCCAGGGCCTCCGGCTTCTCAATCAACCGATTCAACTGCTGGAAATAGCGCACCGGCTTCACCCCGAAACGATCCTGGATCGCCTCCCCCTTCGCCCCCGGGTGCCGCCACCACTGCCGCTCAAATTCCAGCATGGCGCGCTCCCGCTCACTCAGAGCAGATTTTTCGGGATTCACGGAGGCTGGCATGCTCATAAAGCTAGTGCACTTCGGCCCTTCAACGCCACGCACCCTAAAATGGTCGCCATGACTGTTCTGCCCATCGTCATCGCTGGCGATCCCGTCCTGCACAACCCCACCAACAAGGTCGGGGAACCAGACCTCGACGCCAACGGCGTCCCCACCGAGGAATTCAAGAAGTTCATCGCGGACATGCACGAAACCATGGACCGCGCCCACGGCGTTGGCCTGGCAGGCAACCAGGTGGGGGTCGCCAAGCGACTCTTCGTCTACCACTGCCCAGACATCGACGGACCCGACGGCGAGCAGCGCACCGAGGAAGAAATCGCTGCCCAGGGTGGCCCGATGCGCCGCGGCACCGTCATCAACCCGGTGCTGGAAACCAGCGAAATCCCGGAAACCATGCCCGATGAGTACGAGGACGAGGAAGGCTGCCTCTCCGTCCCCGGCTACTCCTTCCCCACCGGCCGCGCCGATTGGGCACGCGTGACCGGCATCGACGAAAACGGCGAGCCGGTGACCGTCGAAGGCTACGGCTTTTTCGCCCGCTGCCTGCAGCACGAGGTCGGTCACCTGGACGGCTTCCTCTACACCGACACCCTCATCGGCCGGAACAAGCGCGCCGCGAAGAAGGCTTTCAAGGCCGAGGGCTGGAACGTCGAGGGCAACCGGACCTGGCTGCCAGGGGTCGATAAGGACCCCTTCGGGCACGACGACGTCGGTTCGGCCGAAGCTTAAGGATTAGCTAGCCGCCCCATGAAGGATCACTCCGCACAACAGCCAGGAACACACGCCGCAGCTGACAACGCGACCACGCCCCACGAGGTGGATACCGACCTCGTCGCCGCGGCCGCCGGCGCCCGGCGCGTCCCCGGCCTGGACTTCCCACTCTCCCGCCGCACCGACCCGGTATCGGTACGCCCGGGCGTGCGGGTCGTGGTGCGCCGGGTGACGGGCCGGCTCGCCGAATCCGGTCGGCCGGAGGTCAGCGACGTCATCGGCACGCTTCTCAGCGTGGATCCGCTGGTCGTCCGCCCCGCACCCCGGAAGCGGGAGCCCAACGCAGCAGCACAAGAGCCGGTGGAGATCGCGGCGGGCAGCGTCGTCGTCCTAAAAACCTTGAGCACCAAGCCGGTGCGCAACAGCGACATCCGGGCGGTCGAGGAAGCCATCGCGCAGGCCTTCCCCGGCACCGAGAACACCTGGGTTGAAGGCTGGCTGTGCCGCGCGGGCGACGGGATCACCGAACGCTCCAACACCGCCGTGCCGCTGGGCCCCAATGCGGCGCTGCAGCCGGTCCCAGTGGAGGGGATCAAGGCCTTCTACGCCCAGCACGAGCTGCCCGCAGCACTCATGGTGCCGGACCGCATCGGGCGGACCGCGGAGAATCTGGAAGGCACGCGCGGGCCGGAGATTATCGTCATGACCCGCGAGCTGGAGGGCCTCAATGAGCCCCCGGTGCTCAGCGGCGACGCGGGCCTGGTTCACCCCAACTTCGCGGGCCAGGCCCTGGAAATCGAGGTGCTGGACCAACCCACCGAGGAGTGGCTCTCCCGCTACCACTTCCGCGGCCAACCACTGCCCGAACACGCCCTGGAACTGCTGCGCACGCGCATCGACGGCACACTGGGCTTCGCACAGGTCCGCATCGGCGGGACCCTGGCCGCGATCACCCGCGCGACAATCACCACCACCGAGGCCGGGCGCTCCTTCCTGGGCTACTCCGCGGTGGAGGTTCTGCCGGAGTTCCGACGCCACGGGCTGGCCACCTATCTGGGTCGAGTGTTGCTGCACTGGGGTGCAAGGCACGGTGCCACGGAGGCCTACCTGGAGGTCATCGAGAGCAACACCGCCGGCCGCGGGCTGTACCACGACCTGGGTTTCTCCGAACACCACCGGCACCGCAGCCTGCAGCTGGACTAAAAACCGGGCGCGCTGGGCGGACGCCCGCCGCAGAACGAAGAGACTCCCCCGCCGTGCAGGGCGTGTCCGCAGGCTTCAGTAGGCTGTCATCTATGCGTATCGCCACGTGGAACATCAACTCCGTCCGCACCCGCGAAGACCGGGTCCGAGCCTTCCTGGAACGCTCCGACGTGGACGTGCTGTGCCTGCAGGAAACCAAGTGCACGGACAAGCAGTTCCCGGACTTCAGCGACACCGGCTACGAGCAGGCCCACCACGGCCTGCACTCCTTCAACGGGGTCGCCATCCTGTCCCGGGTGGGTCTGGAGGACGTGCAGACCGAGTTCGGCCAGCCCGGCTTCGATAAGGACCTCAACGCACCACAGGAGCAGGAAGCCCGCGCTATCGGCGCGGTCTGCAACGGCGTGAGGGTGTGGAGCCTGTACGTACCCAACGGCCGAGAAATCCGCGACCCGCACTACAGCTACAAGCTGGCCTGGCTGGACGCGTTGGCGTCCTACGCGAAAAACGCCGGGGAGGACGGCACCGCGGAGAAGTTGGTGCTGACCGGCGACTTCAACATCGCACCCCGTGACGAGGACGTCTGGGACCGCAGCTGGTTCGAGGGCAAAACCCATGTCACCCCGAACGAGCGCAAGCGGCTCACCGCGCTGGAGGATGCTGGCCTGACCCAGGCCACGGAGCTCGTCGCCGACCAGTACACCTACTGGGACTACCAGGCCATGCGCTTCCAGAAGAACGAAGGCATCCGCATCGACCTGCAGTACGCCCGCGGGCTAACACCCGAGGCCGGGCGCGTGGACCGGGACGAGCGCAAGGGCAAGGGCGCGTCCGACCACGCACCCGTCATCATCGACTACACCGTTTAAACAGCCAAGAGGAACAAGCAGATGTGGTGGCTAGAGCCAGTCCAAATGGCGGTGGGAGTAGTGGACCAACTTCAGTGGTACCACTTCCTCATCGTCGGGCTGGACTACGTGCTGAAGTTCGTGGCCCTGGGGTGGGTGCCGCAGAAGCGCCGCCCGTCCTCGGCCATGGCCTGGCTGCTGGCTATTTTTCTCATCCCCTTCATCGGCATCCTGCTGTTCGTCATGATCGGCTCGCCGGTGGTCAACCGGCGCCGCCACAAGATCCAGGTGCAGGCCAATGAGCTGATCCGCGACATGTCCAGCGGGGAGCCGGATGTCCCCAAAGGCCTGGACGTCACCGAAGAGCAGCTCTCCATGGTGCAGCTCAACCGCGAACTCACCGCGATGCCCGCGGTGGGCGGCACCATGCAGAAGATGTACTCCGACTACGCGGAATCCATCCGCGCGATCGCCAACGCCATCGACGAGGCCCAGCGCTACGTCAACGTCGAGATCTACATCATGGCCTGGGACGAAACCACCGACCCCTTCTTCCAGGCACTGGCCCGGGCCGCCGACCGGGGCGTGGCAGTGCGCCTCATGTACGACCACGTGGGCTCCATGAAATACCCGGAATCCCACCTGTTCGGCCGCAAACTCGACCGGCTGGGCATCGAGTGGTACGCCATGCTGCCGCTGAAGCCCTGGCGCTGGAAGTTCCGCAGGCCTGACCTGCGCAATCATCGCAAGCTCGTCATCATCGATGGGGAGCGCGCCTTCATGGGCTCGCAGAATATGATCGACGCCAGCTACCTCAACTCCGGCAACCTCAAACTCGGCCGACAGTGGGTGGACATCATGGGCGAGTTCACCGGGCCCATTGTGTCGATCATCAACTCTGTCTTCGCTGTCGACTGGTACACCGAATCCGGCGAGACGCTGGACCTCATCGACCCCTCTGTCCACGCGGAACGTCTCGCCACCGCACAGAAGGACACCGGCGCCGAGCTCATGCAGCTCGTCCCCTCCGGGCCCGGATTCACCACCGAGCCGAACCTGCGGCTGTTTGTCTCCATGGCGCATCACGCCAAGGAGAGTCTGCAGATCGTCAGCCCCTACTTCATTCCCGACGAATCCCTCCTCGAGGCCGTCACCACCGCGGCCTACCGCGGGGTGAAGGTGTCGCTGTACGTCTCCGAGGAATCCGATCAGATGATGGTCGGGCACGCGCAGGCCTCCTACTACGAGGAACTCATGGAATCCGGCGTGGAGATCTACCAGTACCCCGCCCCCGCCGTGCTGCACACCAAGTGCGCCATCGCCGACGGTGAGGTGGCCGTCATGGGCAGCTCCAACATGGACATGCGCTCCTTCGGGCTGAATTACGAGATCACCCTCATGACCTTTGAGGGCGCGGTCATGGACAGCCTCCAGGAGATCATCGACGCCTACCGCGAAGCCTCCCTCCACCTCGATCTGAAGGAGTGGAAGAACCGCCCGTGGTACAAGCAGTACCTCGATAATGTCTTCCGCCTGACCAGCGCGCTGCAGTAGCCCAGCGCAGTGCAATTACTTTTCTCCCGCAAAATGCCGCGGAAAGGCCCCGCCCCCGCCTAGACTGGCTAGCTACATAAAGAAAAGTTTCGGCCCGCCGAACTGCCCCTGACGCACGCAGCTAGCCACGGACCAAGAGCGAGGAACAGTAATGAGCAGCACAGCGACCTCTCCCCAGCGCCCCAAGCCCAACGTCAGCGGGCACAAGGCGAAGGAAGTCCTCCCGGACGTCGACGTCGCCGAAATCGCGTCCAGCGTCTTCGACTTCCTCTCCGCCACGCGCCGCCTGATGAGCCGACCCAGCGCAGACATGAGCATTTCCCAGTCTGAGATCGAGGTGCTGCAGTTCATCTCCCAGCACCCGGGCTGCGGTGTTTCCGAGATCGCCCGGCTGCGCTTCCTCCGCGCTTCCAACGTCTCCGCCACCGTCCGCCGCCTCATCAACGACGGCCTCGTGGACAGGCAGGCCAATGATTATGATCGCCGCGCCCAGGACCTCTACCTCACCGACAAGGGGGTGGACGTCATGAACGCCATCACCGACCAGTGGGCCCTGTTCATCGCCCAGGCCACCTCCCGGATGGAGCGGTCCGATGTCCGCAAGCTCCGCGACGGTGTGCCCGCCCTGCGCGGACTCTCTGACGCTGCGGAGGCGATCATCGATAACCTCCAGCGCGAGCGCGAACGAGTGATCTAGCCGGGGCGACCGAAGGAACACTCCGGTCGCGGCGCTAGTGGTGGTAGCGCTACTCCGCGTGCGGGGCAAACTTCGCGGCCAGCAGCGTGCCCGCGATAGCCACCGCCACCGAGGCCACCATGCACAGCCCTAGGGCCAGCATCCGATCGGAGCCCAGGCCCACCAGCGGGCTCATCACCCCGGCCACCACGAACTGCCCCGCCCCCAGGACCGCCGAGCCAGCGCCCGCGCGATCCGCAGCCAATCCCTGGGCCAGCGCAGTGGAATTGGACATGTTCAACCCCACCCCGAAGGTAGCCACGAACACCGCACCCGCCAGGGCATACATAGCGGCGTCGACGTCCCTGGGAAGGACAAGGGCGCACAACAGCACCGCCACCGCCCCCGCAGCGATCACGCAGACCGCCATGCGCTGGAGCCGCCGCGCGCCGATGCGGCCCACCAGGCGGATATTCAAAGAATTCGCGCTCAGAAGTGCGACAGCGTTGAGGGCGAACATCGCGGAGAAGCCCACCGAGCTCAACCCGAAGACCTCCTGGTAGACAAAGGAGGAACCGGCGATGAAAGCGAACATCGTGCCGAAGCCGAAGGCGAAAGCCATCGCATAACCCACGAACGCCGGGCGGCGGAAAAGCCCCAGCATGTTCCGGTACATCCGCACCGGCCCACCACCATGGCGCCGCTCCACCGGTAGCGTTTCCGGCTGGCGCCACGCCACGAGGATCTGGGCCAGCGCGATCAGCGCCAGCGTGAAGAAGATCGCCCGCCAGCCTGCGGCCTGGTTGATGACCCCGCCCAGCAGCGGCGCAAGGATCGGGGCCACACCGATGATGAGCATCATGACCGACAGCGCCTGGGCGGCGGCCGAGCCGCGCAGTTTATCGGCGATCATCGCGCGGGTGAGCACCACGCCGGTGCCGCCGGCAACGCCCTGGAAGAAGCGGGCGGCTATCAACATTACGGCCGTGGGAGCGGTTGCGCACACCACGGAGGAAATCAGGCCCAGCACCATCCCGAAACACAACAGCCCCCGACGGCCCCGGCCGTCCGAGAGCGGCCCAATCAGCAGCTGTCCCAGGGCCATGCCCACCATGTAGGCGGTAATGGAGAGCTGCACCACGGCGGGGCTCGCCCCCAGATCCCGACCGATCAGTGGCAGAGCAGGCAGGTACATGTCCGTGCCCAGCGGCCCGCCCGCAGAGAGCAGCGCGAAGCCCGCCAAGGTCAGCACACCGAGCTGCTGCTTTTTCGAATCCATTTTTATTTTTCACTCCACAAAGCCCAGCGCCGCGATGCTCACGGGCACCGCGGCGCTGGGCGCAACAAGAACTAGCGGGGATTTTTAAGCGTCGCGCTTCTTCAGGGCGATCAGGCCGGCGATGAAGAAGATCACACAGAATGCTGCGAAGTAGAGGATGGAGCCGACCTGACCCCACGGGGCGTCCGGGGTGTCCATCATCATCGTCGCCATGTCGATGTTGTTGAAGGGCATGTACGGCGGCAGCCAGTCGCGAATCTTCGGGACCAGCGGCACGACCGCGCTCTCAACAACGAGCTTCCACAGCAGCAGGGCCGCAATGCTGGCCGCAGTCGAGCGGAGCAGGTAGCCCACGCCCGTGGAAATCACGACGGAGAGCAGTGCATACAGCACCAGGCGACCGATCGCGGTCCACAGGCCGTCTGCCCCGAAGCTGGCGACCTCCAGGAGCGTGTCGTTATCGGTGATGATGCGGGAGGCCGCGAACTTGTTGGTCCACACGGACAGCACCGCGCTGATGAAGGTCAGCACCATGGCAAGCACGCCATAGACCAGGACCTTCGCAAAAGGCACTGGGAGACGCGTCGGCGTGGCGAGCAGCGTGTTCTTCGCGGTGCCATTGGCGTACTCGTTGGTCACGTTGAGCACGGCCTGGATAATGATGATCATCATGCCGAAGACGAGCATGCCTCCCAGCGCACCCGTCGCGTCCAGGGCGCTCTTCGCGTCGACGACCCCGGCGACATCAGCTGGGCCATCGCCCTCGGTAGCCGATTGGTAGATCAGGCCTGCGCCGACACCGTTCAACGCAGCGAAGGCCACAGCGAAGAAGAGGATGAGCCCGGAGGTCCACCACACCGCCTTGGTCGTGGAGAGCTTGAGCCATTCAGACTTAATCAGGTTCATGGGTTCTTTACTCCCCCTTCTCGATGCGGTTGTCTGCGCCGTCGACCGAAATACCCGGCTCGGCGGTGGATGGGGCGGCGGGAATGCCCGGGGCGCCCAGTCCGGCCTTGGCCTGGTACTCGACGGAATGCCCGGTCTGCTGCATGAAGGCCTCCTCCAGAGAAGCGGACTTCTGGCTCAGCTCGTTCAGGCGCAGCCCGTAGGTGTAGGCCAGGCCGCCCACCCAGTCGGTGTCGTGGTCCGGGACGACGAGGATGTCGCGGCCCTCGACATCCTTACTGCGCTCGAAGTTCGCGGACTCCTCACGCAGCGCGTTTTCCAGCTCGGTGAGGTGCTCGGAACGCACGATCGTGGTGGTCTGGGAGGAGCTCTTGATGAACTCATGGACGGACTGATCCGCCACCAGCTTGCCCTTACCGATCACAATCAGGTGATCCGCGGTTTGCGCCATCTCGGAGAGCAGGTGGGAGCTGATCAGCACCGTGCGTCCCTCGCGGGCGAGCTGGCGGACGAAGTCACGCACCCAGCGGATGCCCTCCGGGTCAAGGCCGTTGACCGGCTCGTCCAGGATCAGGACCTCCGGGTCGCCCAGGAGGGCTGCGGCGAGCCCCAGGCGCTGCCCCATGCCGAGGGAGAACTTGCCTGCTTTGCGGCCGGCGACGTTGGACAGGCCAACGATATCCAGCACCTCGTCCACTCGCGTCCGGGAGAAGCCATTCGCCGCGGCGATCCAGCGCAAGTGGTTGACCGCGGAGCGGTTGGGGTGAACCCACTTCGCATCCAGAAGGGTGCCGACCTTAGTCAGGGGGCGGTCGAAGTCCGCGTAACGCTTACCGTCGATCAGTGCGGAACCGCTAGTCGGCGTGTCCAGCCCGACGATCATTCGCATTGTCGTGGACTTTCCGGCGCCGTTGGGACCGAGGAACCCGGTGACAATCCCGGGTTTGACCTCAAAATCCAAGTTGTCGACAACGGTGGTGCCACCGTATGCCTTGGACAGCGAGTTCACTTTGATCATGGGCACCAGTTTGCCATAGAAAGCAGACATCCCGACAGATCAGCGGTCTGCCTTTACGCTGCACGCCCCTCCATCCACCGCTTCCCCCCTTGCAAAATCTCCGCACGGTGCGGCTTCACTCGCCCGCATAGCCCCACGCAACGATTGTGACGGGAGTGGCAATAGTGAAATGTGCCCTGCGTTATACTCAGGCCATGTCTGCGCCGCTCTATGCCGATGCCGATCGGTGGATGGATCGTGACGACTCGCCCGCGGGCGGTCGCACGGTTCGCGGCCTCATTGCCCCCGCCATGGCGCTGCCCAAGCGCTTCCTCAACTTCATCTCCACCACGCCCGGGATCCTGACGATCATCTCCTTCCTGCTCGTCGCCGCGATCCTCGCCGCCGGTGGCGCGATGGCGCTGAGCTCCACCTGGCGGCAGGATGACCTCAACACCCTGGTGAGCCGCACCGAACCTCTGTCCAACGCGGCCCAGGAACTCTTCAATTCCCTCTCCGTCGCGGACTCTGCCGCCACCACGGAGTTCCTCGAAACCAAGGAGCAGAACTCCACCCAGTCGCAGAGCTACGACCGCCACATCGCCAACGCGAGCCAGGAGATCATCAAGGCCTCCGCCGGCATCGACGATGTCGACTCCCGCGAGATGGAGCTCGTCCTCCAGCTGCAGACGAGCCTGCCCCGCTACGTCGAGCTCGTCTCCGAAGCGAGCGCGAACGACCGCTTCCGCAACCCCGTCGGAGCGTCCTACCTGACGCAGGCCTCCCACCTGATGCAGCGGACGATGCTGCCCGCCGCGGAAGAGCTTTACACCATCACCTCCAAGCAGGTCAGCGAGCAGCAGCGCAAGGTGATCTCGCCTATGTGGTTCCCGCTGTCCGGGCTCATCGCCGCGGTTGTCCTGCTGATCATCGCGCAGCTGTGGCTCTCGGCCAACACCAACCGCGTATTCAATATCGGTTACCTGACCGCCACGACGCTCATGGTCATCGCCCTGCTCGTGGCGTCCATCAGCGCGGGCTGGACGTGGAAGGCCGGCACCAACTGGATCCAGTCCTCCATGGGCCCGCTCGAAACGCTCACCCAGCAGCGCATCGCCGCCCAGCAGGCCCGCACCGGTGAAGCCCTGGGGCTCGTGCAGCGCAGCTACGGCGACGACAATCAGGAGGAATTCTCCAGGACAATCGCCCGGATTGACAACGAGCTCGAATCCATCCGCGAGTCCGTCGTCTCCCCACACCGCATCGTCCTGGCCCGCGAGCACCTCCAAAAATGGGACGCCGCCCACGCCGTCATGGTGTACGAACTGCAGCACGGCGACTTCAAAGCTGCCTCCGCCGCCGCCCTGGGCTCCCCCTCCGATGACGACCAGCAAGCCGTCGTTGCGAACTCCAACCGCTCGCCCAATGACGTCCAGCTCGACCTGCGCACCAGCTACACACTCTTCGACGAGGAACTGCAGGAGCTGATCAGCGAGTCCCGCGCCCAACTGCGCGACGTCCTCACCGCAGGACAGTCGGCCGCACAACGCACCGCAACGATCGTCGCCATCATGACCGCCGTCGCCGCAATCGCCACGCTCGCCGGCACCAGGCTGAGGGTGAGGGAGTACCTGTGATGATCAACACCAACCACCGCACCACCCGCGCACGCCACTCCCGCCTATTCCGGGGCACCGCCGCGCTCCTCGGCACCGCGACCCTGCTCACCGGCTGCGCCACCACCCCGACCAGCCCGTCCTGGCCGATCGTTGCCCATGAGCCCGACTCCGACCTGCCGGCCCAGGCGCGCATCTACGACACCGCCGACCTCGAACCCGTCTACACCGAGCACACGGAGCCGCTCGGATCCCTGGCCCCCACCGCAGCCAGCGTGCAGGAGAATGTGCCGAATATCTCCAAGCGTGGTCGCCTCATCGTGGGCGTGGCACAGTCCCTCTACCGGCTCGGATACCGGGATCCGGAAAGCTCCGACCTGATCGGCTTCGAAGTCGACCTCGCCCGCGAGATTGCCCGCGATATTTTCGGCGACCCAGACAAGGTGGAATTCCGCTACGTGGAATCCCGGCACCGCGAGGACGCCCTCCGCACCGGCGATGTGGACCTCGTGCTGCGCACCATGACCACCACGCGGAAACGCCAAAAGGCGCTGGAGTTCTCGATCCCCTACCTCCACATCGAGGAACGCCTGCTGACGCAAAAGGGCTCCGGCATCGAATCCGTCGCCGACCTCAAGCACAAGACCGTCTGCGCCTCCCAGGACTTCCCGCCCGGCATGCTGGCAAACCTCCTCCACCCCAAGCGCATCCTGCAGACCCGCACGTGGACCGACTGCCTCATGGCCATGCAGCAGGGGCAGGTGGACGCCATCTACTCCGACGACGCGATCCTCTCCGGGCTCTCCGCCCAGGACCCGGACACCCAGCTCATCGGAGCTTCCCTGGGCGAGGGCTACTACGGCGTGGCCATGGCCCCACCCGGCAAGGTCGTGGCGCCCGGCGCGGAGTCCCTCGACAAGGACGACGAGCACGTGAGATGGCAGAGCGAGGGGCTCACCCGGCAGGTCAACCGCACGCTGGAGCGACTGCGAGACAGCGGCGAACTGAACCGGATGTATAAGAACTGGCTCGAGGAGTACCTGGGCCCAGCGAGGGAGTTGCCCGCCAACTACCGCACGCCAGAGGAATCCGCCGCGCTGCAGAAGGAACGCGAAGAGTACAACAGGGAGCAGATTCCCGGCCTCAACGAAGAGAGGGGAGGCGAGTAAAAGATGAGCGAGAAGGACGCACCGGAGCAGAAGGTTCAGGAGCACGACCGCAACGCAGAACCGGATGCCAGTCCACAGAGTGAGGCAGTGGACCACACCGAATCCGAGGCCGCAACCGGGCCGGAGGCGGTGACCGGGCCGGAGGCCGTCACCGGTGCCACCACGGAACACACGGAACCGGACATGACCACAGGCCCGGCGACCGAACCCGGTGCCGGGAGGAAGGACGAGGACGACGGCGAGAGCGGCACCGAGGCCGTCGTCTTCGACCCCTTCGCCGACGACGATCACGAGGAAGAATTCGACCTCGCGGACCTCGGCGACCTCTCCGACCTCATCGAACCCGGCAGCACCGGCCAAGGACGCAGCCAGGCTGACGTCCCCACCTCCGCCACCGAGGTCGGCAGCAGCACCAGCGGGGCGACCACCGACCCCGTCAAAGTCGACTCCGGGGAGCGCTCCCGCAGGGAGGCACTCTCCACCTTCCGCGAACTGCGCGGCGCGGCGCGCGAGGGCAAGAACGTCGCAGACGGCATGGTCCACCTGCCGTTCATCACGCCCACCGTCCCCGAAAAGGCGATCATTGACCCCAGCGCCGCCATCGCGAAGGGCATCGACCCGCCCACGCTGAAGGCTGGGGACCTCATCGCAGGACAATACGAAATCCTGGGCCCCATCGCCCACGGCGGCTTGGGATGGATCTACATCGCGACCGACCACAATGTCGCGAACCGCTACGTCGTCCTCAAGGGCCTGATGGCGACTGAGAACGAGCACGAGCGCGCCGTCGCTGACTCCGAACGCGCCTTCCTCGCGGACATCACCCACCCCGGCATCGTGAAGATTTTCAACTTCATCGACGACCCCCGCTCCCCCGGCGGATTCATCGTCATGGAGTTCGTGGGCGGGCCCTCCCTGCGCGAACGGCGCCGTGAGTCACCCAACAACACCCTGCCGGTGGACATCGCCATCGGCTACATGCTGGAAGTCCTGCCAGCCCTGGACTACCTGCACTCCCGCGGGGTGGTCTACAACGACCTCAAGCCCGACAACATCATCATCACCGAGGACCAGGTCAAACTCATCGACCTCGGCGCAGTCAGCGGCATCGGGGCATACGGGCACATCTTCGGCACCAAGGGCTTCCAGGCGCCCGAGATCGGCAGCACCGGACCGACCGTGGCCAGCGATATCTACACCGTGGGGCGGACACTGGCATCGCTGGTCGTGAACCTTCCCATCACCAATGGCGCCTACGACCCCGAGCTGCCCACCCCGGAAGAGGAACCACTGTTCCAGCGGTACATGTCCCTCTACCGGCTGCTGCTGCGGGCCACCAACCCGGATCCGAATAAGCGCTTCAGCTCCGCGGTCACGCTCGCGAACCAGATGGTCGGCGTGCTGCGCGAGGTGCTGGCGATCCGAGATCGGGTGCAGCACGCGCACCTGGACACCCGCTTCACCGCGCAGCGTTCCACCTATGGAACGAAGCACATGCTCTTCCGCACCGACCAGCTCATCGACGGCATCCCGCGGTCCGTGCAGATCGCCGCCTCGGAGGTCATCGCGGCACTCCCGCTGCCGCTGACCGACCCGAGCGACCCCGGCGCGTCGCTGCTTTCCGCCGCGCGGTACACGGAGCCCGGGGAAGTGCTGGACACGCTGGAGTCCGCGGCCAAGCAGCCGCAGATGTCCAGCTCCGTGGAGATCCCGCTGACGATGGTGCGGGCGCGGCTCGACATGGGGCAGGCCCAGGAGGCACAAGACAAGCTCGACGAGGTGCAGGATTGGCTGGGCGACGACTGGCGCTTCCGGTGGCTCTCCGGTGTCGCGGCGCTGCTGCGCAGCGACTTTGTGACCGCGCAGTACCACTTCAACGAGGTGCTGCATCTGCTGCCCGGCGAGCCGGCACCGAAGCTGGCTCTCGCAGCGACGAACGAGCTGCTCATGCAGCAGCAGGGGGTCAACACCACCAAGCTGCTCGACGACGAGACCGCCCAGCTCGGCGCGATGCTGTCCTACGCCTACCGCACGCCGATGACCGAGGATGTGAAGGTTCCCCCAGCGCGGCATTTGTCGCAGGAGCCCGCCACGCTGCGGATGCAGACAATGCGCCTGTACGGCCTGGTGTGGGCGACGAACCCTACGACTGTTTCCTCTGCTTTCGGGCTTGCGCGGCAGCTCGTCGCTGAAGGCCTGGTGGATGCGGCGGTGGGTGTGCTGGACCGGGTGCCAGTGGCTTCGCGACACCACCGGCTGGCGCGGCTGACCAGCATTCTCATGCTGATCAGCGACCGCAGTAGGCTCTCGGAGTCACGGATCCGGCGCGCGGCGCGGCGCCTGGAGATCATGCCGACGAACGAGCCACGGATGCAGCAGGTCCGCCTCGCGGTGATGCTGGCAGGGCTGAACTGGATTTACATCAATAAGAAGAAGGGCAACGACGTGAGCAGCGAAAGCCCGCTCTTCGACGTGCCGTTCACGGAGCGTGGGCTGCGGCTGGGGCTGGAGCAGGGGCTGCGGATGCTGGCGCGGCAGGCGCAGTTCGATCTGCACCGCTTCCGCCTGGTGGATATGGCGAATATGATCCGCCCGCGCACGTGGTTCTGATGCGCTTAGCGCGCTGCCATCGAGGGGCTCGCCTAGGATCAGATCCATGATCATCCGCCCCGCGCCCCGTAGCACCGGGCACGGCCGCGCACGCGGCACCGCCCGCCGCACCGCTGCCGGCCGCGACCCCGCCCATCGCACGCCGGGCCACAAGCAGCGCTTCGTCGCCGCGCTCGCCGCAGCACTCGCGGGCGTGCTTGCGCTGGCCGCTTGCTCCTCGGAGGACGCTTCGAACGGGACCCTGCGCGTCTTCGCCGCCACCTCCCTGAGCGTTGCCGGCGATGACCTGCTGGAGCTCTACGCCGCCGAGCACGACGGCCAGCAGATCGAATGGAACTTCGCTGGCTCCTCCGCCCTCGTCCGCCAGATCGAGCAGGGCTCCCCGGCCGATGCGTTCATTTCCGCTGATGAGAAGAACATGGACAAGGCCCTGAAGTTGCCGGAGTTCGGCAACGTCACGGACCGCGGGGAGCCGCGCATCGTCGCCACCAACCAGCTGGTCCTGGCCGTCGCAGAAAACCCCAAGACCGAGATCAACTCTCTCGAGGACCTAGCCAAGGGTGCCCGCGTCGCCATCTGCGCCCCGGAGGTCCCGTGCGGCACGCTCGCCCACGAGGCTCTCGAGAAGGCCGGCCGCACACCGATCAAGCTGCAGAACCCTTCCGAGGAGGCCAACGTCTCGAACGTCGCCACCAAGGTCGCCACCGGCCAGGTGGACGCGGGCTTCATCTACGCCTCCGACGCCGCCGCCATCCAGCGCCAGGGCACAAAGATCACCACCCTGCCGATCGCACACGTCGCGCCGAATAACTACCCCGCTGCCAGCACGGATGCAGGCGCCGATAACGCCAAGGCCGCCGAGTTCGTCCGCTGGCTCGCCACCCCGACCGCCCAGCGCATCCTCGCTGACCACGGCTTCGGCCCTGGAGTGACCCAAGAGTGAGCACCCGCGCCTTCCCCCTCTGGACGCTCGCGCTAGCAATCCCGGCCTTCGCACTCATCGCGGGCCCGATGCTGGGGCTGCTGCTGAACATCCCGTGGCCGAAGGCGCTGCAACTCGTCACCGCCCCGGAAGTGCTGACCTCGCTGGGGCTTTCGCTATCCACCGCCGCGGTCGCCACCGCGCTCTCCGGGTTATTCGGCGTCCCGCTGGCGCTGTGGCTCGCCCGCCTTCAGCGCCGCCGCCCGGGGCTATCGCAGCTCATCCAGCTCGCGGTCTACGCCCCGCTGGTGCTCTCCCCCGTGGTCAGCGGTCTGGCGCTGGTGTTTTTCTGGGGACGTCCCGGCCTGCTTGGGCCCCTGCTGGAGCGCGCGGGGTGGTCGGTTGCTTACACGACGCTGGGGGTCGTCGTGGTGCAGGTTTTCGTCACCCTCCCCTTCGTCGTCGCTACCGCGGTGACGGCGCTGCGTTCGGTTCCGGATTCCGTTCAGGACGCCGCTGCCGTCGACGGGGCGAACAGGTCCGAGGTCTTGCGGTTGGTCATTCTGCCGATCGCGTGGCCGGGGATCGCGGTGGGTTTGGTCCTGGCCTTCGCCCGCTCGCTGGGTGAGTACGGGGCGACGTTGACCTTTGCCGGCAACGTCGCGGGTCGGACCCGCACCCTGCCGCTGCTCATCGAGCTGGGTTTGAGCTCCAACGATATGGACCGCGCGTTGGGCGCCTGCCTGGTGCTGCTGGCGGTATACGTCCTGGTCGTGGGCGGTATTGCCGGGCTGCGCCTGGTGCAGCGAGGCCGCCGCAGCTAAGGCGTGTCCGCCCCGAAAGTTAAGCTGTGTAGCGAAAGCTAGTTCTTGGCCCCAAGGAGCGTGGAGAATATGTCCGACTCGCAGCCGCAGCTGACTCATGTGCGCGGTGATGGCTCCGCCCACATGGTGGACGTCACCGCCAAGTCCGAGACCACCCGCACCGCGACGGCGGAGGGCTTCCTGCGGACCCGGGAGGACGTCCTCGCCATGATCTTCCAGGATGGGGACGGCGACCAGGCCGGCCTGCCGAAGGGGGATGCGCTGCCGGTGGCGCGTATCGCCGGGATCATGGGTGCGAAGAAGACCCCGGAAATCATTCCGCTGTGCCACCCGCTGCCGTTGGGCAAGATCACCATCGACTTCGAGAAGGCCACCGAGCCTGCACCGGCGGTGCGGATTACTGCGACGGTGAAAACCCGCGGTGTCACCGGCGTGGAAATGGAGGCGCTCACCGCGGTGAGCAGCGCGGCTCTGACGGTGTACGACATGATCAAGGCCGTGGATAAGCACGCCGAGATCACGGGCCTGCGGGTGCTGGCGAAGGCCGGCGGCAAGTCCGGGGATTGGAGCGTCGATGACTAGCGCGGGATCGGCGCAGGACCTCGCGGCGAGGAATGCCGGGCGCACGGGCCTGGTGATCGTCGCCTCCACGCGGGCGGCCGCGGGCGAGTACGAGGACCGCTCCGGCGTGCTGGCCGTGGAGTGGCTGCGGGAGCGCGGGATCGAGACCCCGGATGCGTTGATCGTCGCGGACGCGGATGTCCCCGCGGTCATGGAGCAGCTTTTCACCGGATCCGGCGGCGCTGCTGCTGGCGGCGGGGCCGCGATCCCGGCGTTCGACGCGTTGCCCGACGTGGTGCTCACCTCCGGTGGCACCGGGGTCTCCCCCAGCGACGTCACCGTGAATGCGGTGGAGCGCTTCCTCACCCGCCCGCTGCCGGGCATCGCCGCTGAGTTCTTCCGCGTGGGCGCTGCAAAGGTGCCGACGGCGGTGCTCTCCCGCTGCGTCGCCGGGATCCTCGACCGCCCACGTGCAGCGCACGCCGAGGGTAGCTCCCCGGGGCCGTCCTCTGCCGGTCTCCGGGAATCCTGCCCCAAGCACGCCTTCGTCATGACGCTGCCCGGGTCCCGCGGCGGGGTGCGCGACGGCCTAGAGGTGCTGGACGGCGTGCTCGAGCACCTGCTGGACCAGCTCGCGGGTGGGGGCGACCACGGGGCCCAGGCCACGCAAGGCCCGGCGCCAGAAGCCTCGCCACCTGCGCCCACCCATGTCCCTGAGTCGAGCGCTGCCGAGCAGAACCACACGCTGCACGGGAGTGGCTGCTGCTACGGACCAGCCGTCCCCGACCCGCCGCACGTCGCGGAGCAGACGGGCGTGGTCGTCCACACTCGGATCACCGAGGAGCCGCTGGAGTCGCTGCTCAGCTCGGCAAAGGACGTCACCGCCACCCCGGCGATGGGCACGGTCAGCACCTTCGAGGGGGTGGTGCGCGATCACGACGGCGGCGAGCTCGTCGACACCCTGACCTATAGCTGCCACCCGAGCGCGGCGCACGTGCTGCGGGAGGTCGTGGAAGAGGTCGTGGCCGCCCACCCCGAGGTCCGCGCCTGGGTGGCGCACCGCACGGGCCCGCTGGAGATCGGTGACCTGGCGTTCCTCGTCATCGTCGCCGCCGCGCACCGGGGCCCGGCCTTCGCCGCCACCGCGGAGCTGGCTGACCAGGTGAAGGCACGGGTGCCGATCTGGAAGGAGCAAAAACTCCGCAGCGGGGCCACCACCTGGGTCGGCCTCGATAGCTAAAGTCCCGCGCGCCTCCGCACCCCTTCCGCGCTCCTCTTCCCCTCTCCCCCTTTTTCCGCTCTCGCGCTTCACTTCCCTCCCCTGTTTTGCAGAGTGCTGTGCAGCGTCGCACTCCCGAGCACCCTCCCCTCTCCCGTTTTGCAGAGTTTAAGGTCGGAAAACGCACGAAAACCGACATCCAACTCTGCAAAACGCATATGGGAGTGGGAAAACCCGGATGAGGGCGAGCGAATCACGGAAGGCCAAAACCACACCCTCAGCCAGGCCACCCCCGCCCCGCGACACTTCATTCTGCGTTTGATTCCACGTCATCTCGGCGTCCTAACCTCTCGGATTGTCCAACAAACCAGCGCAACAATCGGAGATGAACAACCCCTTGCCATCCGACAATCCCGCCCCAAACCGCAAGGTCAGCCGCCGTTCCCTGCTGGGTGGCGGCTCCATCCTCGCCGCCACCGCAGCCGCCGCCGGCTTCGCGCCGAACGCCCAGGCCCAGTCATCGCACAGCTCACTCTTCGGCTCCAGCAACGGCTCCTCCCACCCGGGCGGAACCAACCCCGGCGCGGGCGCCCACGGCAAGCTCCCACTGCGTTTCCAACCCAACGGCCGCTTTAAGATCGTCCAGTTCAACGACACCCAGGACGACCACCTCACCGACCGCCGCACCATCGAATTCATGGGCAAAGTCCTCGACCAGGAGAAGCCGAACTTCGCGCTCATCAACGGCGACGTCATCACCTCCGGCCCGAAGAACCCCCGCCAGGTCTACGAAGCCATCAACAACGTGGTCCTGCCGATGGAGTCCCGCTCCATCCCGTGGGCGATCACCTTCGGCAATCATGATGAAGATTCTGTCGAGGACGCCAACACCGGCGTGTACGAGCGCCACATGGCCGAGTTCGTTCGCCAATACAAGCACAACCTGAACCCGGTGGCACCCGACCGCCCCTTCGGCCACTCCGATGCCCAACTGTTGATCGCGTCTGCCAAGAACCCTGCGCAGGCCAGGTTCGCGATTTGGCTGCTCGATTCAGGGAACTACCTGCCCGAGGCCGACCCCGTGCAAGACAACGACGACGTGCCCAGCTACGACTACATCCGCCCAGCTCAGGTGGAATGGTACGTCGGCAAGTCCATCGAGGCTGAGAAGCGCTATGGCACGAAGATCCCTGGCCTCATGTACTTCCACATCCCCACCTACGAGCACCGCGACATGTGGTTCGGTGGCCCGGCCAAGCACCTCGCGGCCAGCCACGCCAAGGCCAAGGCCACCTTCAACATTGAAGGCGTGAAGAACGAGGACGTGTACTACGGCTCCTTCAACTCCGGGATCTACGGCGCAGCGCGCGACCGGGGTGATGTCCTGGGCATTTACTGTGGCCACGACCACATCAATAGCTATAAAGGCGACTACTTCGGCGTGGAGCTCGGTTACTGCCCGGGCACTGGTTTCGCCCCTTATGGCCTGATGGACGGCACGTGGCAGCAGCACACTCTGCGCGGTGCGCGTGTGTTCGAGCTCAATGAGAACTCGGAGAAGATCTACGAGTCCACCCGGCTGATCTTCGCCAAGGACATGGGCGTGGACATGCAGCTGAAGAAGCAGCCCATCGCGAAGCCAGCTGCGCTGCCGAGCTACGTGAAGTTCCCGCGCTAGCCGCGCGGCGCTTGCTCCGCAGCGGGGCCACCACCTGGGTCGGCCTCGATAGCTAAAGCCCCGCGCGCCCTCCCCTCACCCGTTTTGCAGAGTTTAAGGTCGGAAAACGCACGAAAACCGACACTCAACTCTGCAAAACAAAGGAAGAAGCTGGTGGCCCGCAAGCCACCAGCTATCCCATCACTGCTCGGCGAGGCCTACTGCTCGGCCAGCTCCATCGCGTACTGCGCGATGGCCAGCTCCTCGTTCGTCGGGACCACGAAGACCTTGATCTTCGAGTCATCCGTGGAGATCACACGCGGGCCCTCCACGCCCTCCTTGTTGAGGTTGCGATCATCGTCGATCTTGATGCCGAAGCCCTCCAGATCAGCCATCGCGTCCTTGCGCACGAACGCAGCGTTCTCGCCGACACCAGCGGTGAAGGTAATCGCATCCGTGTGACCCAGGATCAGCATGTAAGAACCGATGAAGCGACGCAGCTGATGAATGTAGATCTCGTAGGCCAGGCGGGCATCGTGATCGCCCTGGTCCATCAGCTCCTTGATCTCGCGGAAATCATTGACCCCCGCGATGCCCTTCAGACCGGAGTTCCGGTTGAAGAGGTTATCGATTTCGTCGACCTTCATGCTGCCAGCGCGTGCCAGGTGGAAGATCACACTCGGGTCGATGTCACCGGTACGGGTGCCCATGACCAGACCAGCCAGCGGGGTCAGGCCCATGGAGGTATCGATCGCCTCGCCGCCGCGGATCGCCGCAGCAGAAGCACCGTTGCCCAGGTGCAGGGTGATCTGGTTGACCTTCTCCGGCTCGCGGCCCATGATCTTCGGCACCGCGCGGGAGACGAACTCATGGCTGGTGCCGTGGAAGCCGTAGCGGCGGATGTGGTACTTGTCCGCGACCTCCTTGTTAAGGCCATAGTGCGCCGCGTGCTCCGGCAGGGTGGAGAAGAACGCGGTATCGAAGACCGCGACGTGCGGAACGTGGCCCAGCAGGGCGCGAGCGTTCTTGATGCCGTCGATGTTCGCTGGGTTGTGCAGAGGCGCCAGCGGGACGAGCTTCTCGATCTCAGCGACCATCTTGTCGTCGATCAGCACCGGCTCGGAGAAGGTCGCACCACCGTGCACGACACGGTGACCAACCGCGATGAGGTTCAGGTCCTGCGGGCCGCAGCCCAGCAGGGACATCATGCCGAATGCACGCTCCAGGCCCACCGAGTGGGACAGGATCGGGCGGGAGTCCTCCATCTTCGTGGTGGCCGTGGCGATCTTGATGTGACCCTTCGGCTCGCCAATCTTCTCGACGATGCCGGTAATGAACGGCTCTTCGTGCGCGTCTGCACTCGGGTCCAAGACCTGGAACTTGATGGAAGAGGAACCGGAGTTCAGAACCAGGACGAATTCGATCTCGCCTGCTGCTGGATCGTGCTCGGAGGGTGCCATGGTGATTGTCCTTTCAGGATGCAGTGGTGAGGGGTGAGTGGTGTTTTAGCTCGAGTGCCTAGCCGGCCTGGATCGCGGTGATCGCCACGGTGTTGACGATGTCCGGAACGGTCGCGCCACGGGACAGGTCGTTGACCGGCTTGTTTAGACCCTGCAGAATCGGGCCGACCGCCAATGCGTTCGCCGTACGCTGCACCGCCTTGTAGGTGATGTTTCCGCTGTTGAGGTCAGGGAAGATGAAGACATTGGCCTTGCCTGCCACGTCCGATTCCGGCATCTTCTTGTGCCCCACGGAGGCGACGGCAGCGGCGTCGAACTGCAGCGGTCCGTCCAGCTGCAGGTCCGGGTTGTCTTCCTTCGCCTTCTCGACGGCGGCGGCGACAGCTTCGACATCCTCGCCCGCACCGGAAGTTCCGGTGGAGTAAGACAGCATCGCGACCTTCGGGTCGATGCCGAACTGGGCTGCCGTCTTCGCGGACACCGCGGCGATCTCGGCGAGCTGCTCAGCGTTCGGGTTCGGGTTGACCGCACAGTCGCCGAAGGCCCACAGGTAGCCGTCCATGACCATGAGGAAGATGGAGCTGACCACGGAGGCGCCCGGGGCGGTCTTGATGATCTGGAAGCTCGGGCGGATGGTGTGCGCGGTGGTGTGCGCCGCACCGGAGACCAGACCATCGGCCAGGCCCTTGTGGACCATCATCGTGGCGTAGTAAGAGATGTCCTTCATGGTCTCCCGCGCCTCGTCGAGGGTCACACCCTTGGACTTGCGCAGCTCCGCGAAGTCCTGGGCGAACTCCTCCAACTGGGTACCGCTATTCGGGTTCGTGAGGGTCGCGCCGGAGAGGTCCAGCTGCAGCTCGCGGGCGCGCTGAGCGATCGCGCTCGGGTCGCCCAGGATGGTCAGGCGGCACACGTTGTGCTCGAGCAGCTGGTGGGCTGCCTGCAGGATGCGGTCGTCGTCGCCCTCGGGCAGGACGATGTGCGCGTTCTTCTCACGGGCCTGGATGATGAGGTTGCGCTCGAAGAGTTCCGGGCCGACGATCGGCTCGCGGGTCTCGGACTTGTGGACGCTGCCCAGCTCGACGTAGCTGATGGCCTCACCCTCGCACTCCAGCGCGGAGGAGGTGCTGGCCGGACCCTCCAGCATGGCGATGCCCGCCGGGACGCGGCCGATGCGGACGAGCTGGCCGAGCGACTGCTGCACGGAGATGCGGTCGGCGTCGGAACCTGCGACGAGGATGTGGGAGGCACCCAGCGCACCGGCGAGGCGGGCGTCGAAGGAAACGGACCCCGTGCCGACGAGGACGTCGGCGCTGGTGGTGCTGCCGAATTCCAGGGCCTGGGGGAAGTCTGGGTGGGACGGACGGATGTGCTCAAAAAGGTCGGCGCTGTTGCCGCCACCGGCGTTAGTCGCCTTGATGATCTTGGGGCGCTGCGCTGCTGCGCTAGCCAGGGGGCTTACGACTGCTTTGACGATCACCTAGTTCATCCTCCAGGGCTTCGTAGCGGTTAGCCGACCACAGTTCTCTTTTGTCAGTGGTAGGTTCGTTACCCACAACTATCACTGTGATCGGCTTCACTTTCTAGGTGAAACAATAACGTAACGCGCGTCACAACGCACGTTCGGATCGTGACTTCCTACACCCCTTTTCTACCCCTATATATCTCCCCGGTTCGAAGGCCTAAGGATGGAAGGTGGCAGCGCTCCCCCGCGCTGCCTCGCCGCCCCACAGCTGGTGGCATGCCCCGGATCCGCAGGCCACACCGGACCGAGCCCCAGCACCAGCCCCCTAGCGCGCTAGCGCCGCTCCCCCGCGTGCACCCGGCTATAGCGCTGGCCGGAATTCCGCCCCGCCCCTGGGTCCGCATCCCCCTGCCCCACCGCTGTCTCGGCGGAGCCGTCTACGTCTGCCTGGGAAGCCTGCGTTGCACCACAGTTCTCGGTTGCCGTCTCAGCAGAATCCTCAGCAGCCGCCTTAGCGCGGGCCCCAGCTTTGCCACGCCACACCCCCCAGAGCACGATGACGGCGAGGACGGCCAGGCCGATCTCCACCGCGCGCAAGCTCACCGTTCCCCCGGTCACCAGGCGCGAGGAGTTCAGCAGAACAAGCAGAAGCCCCACCAGGCCACCGAGGACGGTGGGGTTGATGCGACTCACGGCCCAGGCCGCGATCGGTGCGGCAATCACACCGCCGACCAGCAGGCCCGCTACCGGCTGCCACAAGGATAGGAATTGCGGACCCAGCCCGAAGATAAAGCCCACGGATGCCGAGATAGAAACCAGGAACTCCGAGGCACTGACCGTTCCGATCACCTTCCGCGGCTGAGTCTTACCAACTGTCAGAAGTGTGGAGGTGGTCATGGGCCCCCATCCGCCGCCACCGCTGGCGTCCAGGAATCCACTGGTGATCCCCAGAAGACCCAGCCCGACGCGGGTGCGAGGCGCCCGGCGCGCGGTGTCCCGCTGCTTTTCTTCCTTAGTCTTCGACGCCTGCTTGGCGCTGGAGAGGAAGATCGAGCGGAAGAGCAGCCACAATCCGAGCAGGAGCAGGAAGCTCGTCACCACTGGCTCGGCGGCCGCGGTGGAGATCCTGGAGAGCACCGTCGCTCCTAGGAAGGCGCCGATCGCGCCCGGCACACCAAGGGCGAAAACGGTGGGCCAGTGAACGTTACCGAGCTTCCAGTGGGCCGTACCAGAGGCGGCGGTCGTGCCCACCTCGGCGATGTGCACGGCGGCGCTGGCCGCGGCGGGGCCGATGCCGGTGATTAGCAGCACCGTCGTGGCGGTGACGCCGAAGGCCATGCCCAGGGCGCCGTCGACTAGCTGTGCAGCGAGACCAGCGATGGCGAAAAGCAGGATCTTCCTCATGCCGGCACCCTCTCTGTAGCCCAGTGGCTAGCCGCGGCACCAGCGGGCGCCGTGCCGGTCAGGACGGCGACCCGTGCGGTCACCAGCGGGGCGATCGCGGTGCCGAGTGGGCCCGCAGCGATCGTGCCCGGCACATCTGTGGCCTTATCCAGCAGCAGACCCGGGGCGAAGAACAGCGGCAGTACCGCGGTGGGTGCGGCCTGCGCCCCAGCGCGCCGATCCAGCTCCTCGCGGTGCTGGGCCACGCTGATTCCCCCGCCGGTGGCGAAGATCGCCCGCGCGGGAATCCCCAGCAAGCGGCCGACTTCGGCGGCCAAATCCTCGACCGCCTCGTTGGCGCCCGGCACAGAGGATCCGACAGCGTACACCACCGCGTCGCCCACCGAAGTGGCCACCGCGCGGTGGCCGTGAGCCTTTCGCCACTGAGCCACGAGGAGCTCAGCCACATCAGTGCCCAAACCAATCGGTTCGGTGGCTCGCAGGGCCACCCCGTGGTTCCGCTCCGCCTCCGCGATGGCCGCCGGGACGTCCTTCCGCAGATGGAAGGCGCTGGTGAACAGCAAGGGCATGACGACAGCCCGACGGTGACCAGCGGCTCGCAGCTCGCCGACCACGGCGTCCAAGGTGAATTCGGAGAAGTCCAGGAAGGCGGCACGCGCACCGACCTCGCGGGCAATCGCGTGCACAACATCCTCGGCGCCGCGGCGTCGCGAGCCGTGAGCCAGCACGATCACCGGCTCAGGCTGGGCGAAAGACTCGCTAAACATCAGCTGCTCACCAAGCCCGCGGTCAATGTGTCCCCGGTCGAGGGGTTGATCAGCAGGAACGAGCCCGTCTGCCCGCCCCGGACGTAAGCCTCCACCGAAAGTGGGTCGGCCACAGCCACGCGGATGCGGGCGACGTCATTCTGCTCCAGGGCAGTGGCCGGCTCCCCGGCCTCCCCTGCCTCCGCAGCCGCGCCATCGGCGATGCTCAGCTGCTCGTCGATGCCGAGCACGCGGGCGCGTACCTCTGCCGGGCCGTAGCGCAGCAGCAGGTTGGAACCGACCCGCACCGGAGCATCCGCCAGGTGGAAGGCCAGGGCGGAGAACTGGGTGACCGGCTCGGGCAGGGTCTCGTCGGAAAGGATGGAGCCGCGGGAGATGTCCAGCTCATCCTCCAGGCGGAGGGTGACGGACTGCCCGGCGGTGGCACGCTGCTGCGGGCCGTCCGGGGTGTCGATGCCAGCGACGCGGGAGCTGCGGAAGCCAGCGTGCACCGTGTCCCCGACCGCGACCTCGCCGGAGGTGATGCGGCCGGCGTAGCCTCGGTAGTCGGTGGCGTGGTCGCGGATGACGAACTGCACCGGGAAGCGGAATTCCTCGGTGGCCACGGCGGCGGGGCGGGCGTCCTCGAGGATGGTCAGCACGGATTCGCCCTCGTACCACGGGGTGTTCTCGGACTTGGAGACGACGTTGTCGCCCACCAGCGCGCTGATCGGGACGATGTCCACGACCGGCAGCTTCTGTTCGCCGAAGGCCCCGCGCAGCTCGTCGACGAGCTCGCGAACCTGGCTCGCGGCGGTGTCGAAGGCCTCCTGGGAGTAGTCCACCGCGTCGATCTTGTTCACAGCGACGATAACCTGCGGGATGTCCAGCAGGGCGGCGACGGTCAGGTGACGGCGGGTCTGCTCGATCACGCCGTTACGGACGTCGACGAGGATGACCACCAGATCGGAGGTGGACATGCCGGTAACGGTGTTGCGGGTGTACTGAACGTGGCCCGGGGTATCCGCGAGGATGAAGCTGCGGCGGTCGGAGGCGAAGTAGCGGTAGGCCACGTCGATGGTAATACCCTGCTCACGCTCTGCGCGCAGGCCGTCGACCAGCAGCGAGAGGTCAGGGTTCTGCAGGCCGCGGGCGGCGGAGACGCGCTCCACGGACTCCAGTTGGTCGGCCAGGATGGACTTGGTGTCGTGCAGCAGGCGGCCCACGAAGGTGGACTTGCCGTCGTCGACGGAGCCTGCGGTGCACAGGCGCAGGGTCGGGGCTTCTTCGTAGGACGTCGCCGTGGTTGCGCTCGCCTGATCGGCCCCGGTGGTCGTGGTGGTGGATTCGGTGAGGGTGGTCGGGGCGGTCATCAGAAGTAGCCTTCCTTCTTGCGGTCTTCCATGGCGGATTCAGAGAGCTTGTCGTCGGCGCGGGTGGCGCCGCGCTCGGTGGTGGTGGAGGTGAGGATTTCCTCGATCACCTCTTGCGGGGTGGTGGCGTCGGAGAGAACCGCGCCGGTGCAGGACATGTCGCCCACGGTGCGATAGCGGACCGTCTTGGTGACCGTCTCCTCGCCTTCGCGGGGGCCGCCCCACTCGCCGGCGGAGAGCCACATGCCGCCACGGTTGAAGACCTCCCGCTGGTGGGAGTAGTAGATCGGCGGCAGCTCGAGCTTGCGGTCGCGGATGTAGTGCCACACGTCGGCCTCGGTCCAGTTGGAGATCGGGAAGACGCGCATGTTCTCACCGGCCTGCAGCTTGCCGTTGTACAGGCCCCACAGCTCGGGGCGCTGGCGGCGGGGGTTCCAGCCACCGAAGCCATCGCGGATGGAGAACACGCGCTCCTTGGCGCGCGCCTTTTCCTCGTCACGGCGAGCGCCGCCGAGGACGGCGTCGTAACCGCGCTGCTGGATGGTCTCGACGAGCGGGACGGTCTGCAGCGGGTTGCGGGAACCGTCCGGGCGCTCCTGCAGCGCGCCGCTATCGATCCAGTCCTGAACGTGCGCGACGTGCAGGTTGATGCGCGGATCGGCGGCGATGCGGTCGCGGAACTCGAGGACCTCCGGGAAGTTGTGGCCGGTGTCCACGTGCAGCAGCTCGAAGGGCACTGGCGCGGGGTGGAAGGCCCGCTTGGCTAGCTCCAGGACGACGACGGAATCCTTGCCGCCGGAGAAAAGCAGTGCCGGTCGGTCGAACTGGCCGGCGACCTCCCGGAGGATGTGGAGGGATTCGGCTTCCAGTTCCGCGAGGTGCGGGCTGGAGAGCTCGGTGTTCTGTGGTGCGTTGGTCTGTTCTGCGTTGGTCTGTTCTGGGGTGGTAGTCGTGGTGCTCATACGTGTAGTCCGCATTCTGTTTTGTTGGTTCCTGCCCAGCGTCCGGAGCGGGGGTCCTCCCCCTCGGCGACGGGCAGGGTGCAGGTGGCGCAGCCGATGGACGGGTAGCCCTGCTTAGTCAGTGGGTTGATGATGAGGTCGTTGTCCTCGATGAAGCGCTGGACATCCTCGTCGGTCCATGCCGCGATTGGGTTGAGCTTCAGCCGTCCGGTGCGGTCCACCTCGATGACCGGGGTGTTGGCACGCAGCGGGGAGTCGACGCGGCGGACGCCGGAGACCCAGGCCTCGAAGGGGTCGAGCATCCGCGCCAGGGGCTCGACCTTGCGCATTCGGCAACAAGCCGTCGGGTTGCGCTGGTACAGGTTCGGCCCGTACACGTCGTCCTGCTCCGCGCGGCTCAGGGTCGGGGTGATGCGGCGCAGCGGAAGGTTGTAACGCTCCTCGACGGCGGCGGCGGTGTCGAGGGTTTCCGGGAAGTGGTACCCGGTGTCGAGGAAGACGAGCTCAGCATCGGCCTGCTGGCCATCAAATGCCCGCTGGGCCAGCTCGGCGAGGATCGTGTCCTGCATGCTGAGGGTGATGGCCACGGGCCCGTCGAGATTCTCAGCTGCCCAGGAGAGGATCTCTGCGGCGCTGGCGTTTTCCAGCTTGTCCTTCCAGGTGGCGACCAGCTCTTCGTGGTAGCTGCGACGGTCGTCGGGGATCGGGGTGGTTGTGGTCTGGGCAGGCTGCCCATCTGGCTGGGCGGGGCTGACCTCGGGGTCACGCCAGTTGTCGTTGTGGGTGTTGAGGCTCAACAGGGGCTGAGGCTGTTGAGTGATGCCTGCCTGGGAATTGCGCTCCGGCACTGCGGCTCCTCGTTGCGTTCTTGTCGTCGTGTTTGTCGTCGTTTGTTCTGCCGTGTGGTGAGCCCGACTTCCCCTCGGAGGAGTAGAAAGCCAGACAGACCGCTCAGTCTAGGATTAGGGCACATACTAGGCGGGAATTGTGACACATGCAATAGAAGCGCAAAAGCCCGCCCGAGAAAAGAGCGACCACCTGCACTTTTACTTAGACCGCCTGGTCTACTTCCTAGCCCTAAACGACGAAAATATAGCCCCAATAACGAAGTAATCCCCCGTCCGATAGCATCAACCTCACAAATACCCCCCCCTCACCACCGAAGGAATCACATGACCGGATTGCCTTTGATGGGCGTCTTCGTCCTCGCGATCGTGACGCTCATCCTCATGATTTCCAAGCTGCGCATCCACCCGTTCCTGTCGCTGCTGTTCGTCTCCCTCGTTTTCGGACTCATCGGAGGCGTGCCACTGCTCGACGCAAAGGACGCCGATGGTGAAGTCATCACCACGGGCATCACCAGCCTCATCGGCGAAGGTTTCTCCAGCACCTTCAAGTCCTTCGGCCTCGTCATCATCTTCGGCACGCTGATCGGTTACGTCCTGGAGAAAACCGGCGCCGCCTTCCAGCTCGCCGACGCACTCGTGCGCCTCATCGGCAAGAAGCACCCCGTGCTGGCCATCCAGCTGATGGGCTGGATCGTGTGTATCCCGGTGTTCTCCGACTCCGGGTTCGTCATCCTCAACCCGGTGCGCCGAGCCCTCGCGCAGCGCACCGGCGCCTCCCCTGTAGCGATGGCAATCGCCCTTTCGGCGGGCCTGTTCACCTCCCACGTCTTCATCCCGCCAACCCCAGGCCCCATCGCCTCGGCCTCCAACCTGGGACTGGAGGATAACCTCCTGCTCGTCATCGGCCTGGGCATGCTCGTATCCATCCCGGTGCTGATCGTCTCCTACTTCTTCTCCGTGTACATCGGCAAGAAGATCACCACGCCGGAGTCTGAGGTCATCCCAGATCAGGACGTCGAAGCCGCCTACGAGGAGCTGCGTAACTCCTACACCCGACTGCCGAGCACCCTGACCTCGGTGCTCCCGATCATCGCCCCGATCATCCTCATGGCCGGTGGCTCGATCGCAAACATGTTCAAGTGGACCGAGGGACTCGGACGCCTCATCGTCTTCCTGGGCAACCCAATGCTGGCCCTCGCGATCGGCTTCCTGCTGGCCGTGGTCCTGCTGGCCGAGACCCACATGATGGATCGTTTCCACCAGTTCACCGAGGAGGGCCTGCGCATCGTCGGCCCGATCATCTTCATCACCGCAGCCGGTGGCGTGCTGGGCAAGGTCATCGCAGAGACGGACGTCGTCGACTTCATCTCCAACAACGCGACCGAGCTGGCCGGCCTCGGCCTGTTCTTCCCATTCCTCGTCGCCGCACTCTTCAAGACGGCACAGGGTTCCGCCACCGTCGCCATGGTCACGACCTCTGGCATCGTCGCCCCACTACTGCCCGTCCTTGGCCTGGAGACCCCGCTGCAGGTCGGCCTCGCTGTCATGGCGATCTCCGCCGGCTCCCTGACCGTCTCCCACGCGAATGACTCGCACTTCTGGGTCGTCACGAACTTCTCCAAGATGACCCCACAGCAGGCCTACCGCTCGCAGACCGTGGTGACTGGCCTCATGGGCGTCACCGCGATGCTCTTCGTGTGGGTGCTGAGCCTGTTCATCGTCTAGCAACACGAAAGCTTGCCTAAGCCGAGGCCCTGCGGGGCTTCGGCTTCGTGCTTTCCATCCCGTGTCCAGCGAAGGATTTACACTCGAAGCCATGAAGTTTGCCGTCATGCCGGACTCCTTCAAGGGAGCGCTCAACGCGGGCGAGGCCTCCGCTGCCATCACCCGCGGGCTGCTGCGGGCGATTCCCGACGCCCTGATCGTCACCGTCCCCATGGCAGACGGAGGGGAAGGCACCGTCGAGGCCATGCTCGCAGCCCACCAGGGCGAGACCGGTTCCGCCGAGGACAGCGCCACGACCAGCGACTTCCCGCGCCGCGTGAGCTGCGAGGTCTCCGGCCCCCACGGCCCCACCGCCGCACCGGTGGCGGCGACCTACGCCCTGCTGGACGAGCGCACCGCCGTCATCGAGATGGCAGCCGCCGCGGGACTGCCGCTGATGGGCGAGAACCGCGACGTCGAAAACTCGACCACCTACGGCGTCGGCGAGCTGATCCGCGACGCGGTGGACAACGGCGCGACGCGGATCCTCATCGGGGCGGGCGGATCGGCCACCAACGACCTCGGCTGCGGGGCGGTCGCCGCGCTCGGCGCCGTGTTCCGCGACGCCTCCGGCGAGGAGTTCCTCCCCACCGGGGCCACGCTGGCCGACGTCGATTCCCTCGACCTTTCCGGCATTCCAGAGGCCATCACCGCGACCTCGATCACGGTCCTCGCCGATATCGATAACCCGGTCCTCGGCGCCCGCGGCTGCGCGGCAATCTTCGCTCCGCAGAAGGGTGCGGACGCCGAGTGCGTGGCCCGATTGGAAAGCGGCGCGGAGCACCTGACGGAGGTTCTCGCTCGGAGCTGCGGGACATCGATCGCGGACATGCCCGGCGCGGGTGCTGCCGGTGGGTTCGCCGGCGGGCTCGTGGCCACCCTGGGAGCGGAGATCCGCCCCGGCATCGACGCGCTCTTGGGGGCCGTGGGCTTCGATTCCCTCGCCGCGGGGGTGGATGCCATCATCACCGCGGAAGGTCAGATCGATGGTCAATCGCTCTCCGGCAAGGTGCCGGTGGGCATCGCCCGGCGCGCGGGAAGCACCCCAGTATTCGTGCTGGCAGGATCCGTCGGTGTGACGAAGGAAGACAGCGGCGCGGCGAGCGACATGCAGCCGCTCTACGACGCCGGAATCACCGCGGTCTTCACCATCGGCCAGCGCCCGGAGCCGCTCCATTCTGCGATCGCTGGCACGGCCGGCAACCTCGAATCCACGGCCGAGAATCTGGCCCGCACGCTCGCCACCAGACCCTCATGAATCGCAGGCTCATGAAGCACGCCAAAAACCTCACCCGCATCGCGCGCAACTCCGTCAGCAGCCTAGACACGGAGGTCCGCTCCCGGATCAAGGAGAAGAAGGCCCGCCTCGCCCCGAAGCCCGGAGCACCGCGCCCGGTCAGGCCAGGAATCCGCGACCTCGACGCCACCGGCGTCCTCACCGTCGGCGACCGCGGCACGGACATCCCCTTGCGCTGGTATGAGGTAGGTCCCGACCGGGACTCGGCCGCAGAGACGGCCAGCGCGGAACCGCTGACGATCGTGTTCATCCACGGCTTCACCCTCGGCGCGGACTCCTGGTACCGCCAGTTCCGCGGGCTGCGTAAAGAGCTGCCGGGAGTGCGCCTGCTCACCCTCGACCTGCGCGGTCACGGCAAGACCGGTGAGGTGCCGCCCTCCTTGTGTTCGACGGACACGGCTGCGGAGGACGTCCTCGCAGTCATCGCCGAGCGCGCACCGGCCGGGAAGCTCATCCTCGCCGGCCACTCCCTGGGTGGACAGATCGCGTTCGCCGCGTTGCGGCGTGCCCCCGAGGACGTGTGGCACCGCATCGCGGGGCTCGTGCTGGTATCCACGGCCATCGACCGCTTCGCCGCGAACGGTGTGCCGGAGCTGCTGAATCTGCGCGTCGTCGGCTGGCTGGCAGGGCTACTGAAGGCCTCACCGAAGAGGGTGCGAAGGCTGCGCGACAAAATCGCTGGTCTGATCGCTCCTGCGCTCGCGATCGCGGTATTCTCCCGCCCCACGAACCGCCGGATCATCGACCTGCATGCCTATATGATCAACGAAACACCGCTGGATACCTACCTGGGCTTCCTCGACGACCTGCGGGATCACGACGAATCGGCGGTCGTCCCGCATCTTTCCGGCGTGCCCGGGATTATCCTCGTCGGGGACAACGACGACGTCACATCGCGCGAACAGGCCGGAAAGATTATCGATGCGTGGCCGGGTGCGGAGCTGGTCGAGGTAACCAACGCGGGTCATATGCTCCCGCTGGAGGCGCCAAAGGAGGTCAACGCGGCGATCGTCCGGCTGGCAGAGCGGGTCGCGGGAGGTACGACGCACCCCCAACAGCGCTGAGGCATCGTTACTGAAGCGTGAGCTGACGTGTACACCCCACACCACGGTCCAGAACGCCAGAGTCCCCGGCCAAAGGACCGGGAACTCGCAGGGCGCGACTGCTAGCTGGAACCAGGACAAACCATGCCACTACCTACTGTGGTGTTGGCACCAGCTGCGCGTCGAGTGGGCGGTTTTTCAGGTCCTTGCGCAGGATCTTTCCGGTGGCAGATTTTGGAACAGCGTCCACAAACTCCACGATGCGAACCTTCTTATACGGCGCTACCCGCTCCGCAACCCACGCCTTCAGCTCCTCCGGGTCAATCTCTGCCGGAACGCCAGCAGAATTCTGCTGCGGTACAACAAAAGCTCGAGGAATCTCTTCGCCGTCTTCCTCGCGCACGTAGCCGACCACCGCGGCATCAGAAATGTCATCCCGGGCCAGGAGCAGCGCCTCCAGCTCTGCCGGAGGCACCTGGTAGCCCTTGTATTTAATTAATTCCTTCGCGCGATCAACGACGTAGCAATTACCTTCTGAGTCCACGGCGACCATGTCACCGGTGCGCAACCAACCATCCGGCAGCAGGGTCCGGGCCGTGGCCTCCTCGTTGTTGAGATAGCCCTTCATCACCTGCGGACCGCGGACCCACATTTCACCAACCGCCGATCGTTCGCCCGACTGTGTGGGCGCGGGAATCTCCGGCAGATCATCCTTGGAGATATCAACGATTTTGATCTCAGTATTTGGCAATGGAGCGCCAACGGATTCTAGAGGCGTCACGTTAACCAAAGAGTTATGGGTAACCGGGGAGGTTTCAGTCATCCCAAAGCCCTGGTAGATATCCACGCTGAGCCGCTGCTGCACCGCGATGGCAAGCTCCCGGTCGAGCGGTGCTGCTCCGGACTGGATAGCGCGCAGAGAGCTCAGGTCATAGGACTCCACCGCCGGGTGCTTCGCGAGTAGAACAGCGATCGGCGGCGCGATGAAGGTGCAGTCAATGTTGAATCGCTCGTGTGCTGACAAGAAGGATTCCAACTCGAACTTCGGCAGGGTGACCATCGTGCACCCCTGAAACAGAGCCGCCCCAAGCAGGCAGTTCATACCGTAAATGTGGAAGAAGGGAAGGACACCACAGACCACCGAGCCGGTATTCATGCCATTGTGCTGCATGGACGGGGACACCTGGAAGAGATTGGCGACCAGGTTCTGGTGGCTCAGCTTCACACCCTTCGGAATCCCTGTGGTTCCCGAAGAAAACGGCAACACAGCAATATCCTCGTCCGCGTTGATTTCAACCTCAGGCGCAGAGTGATTTTCGGCGAGAAGCGCCTTGAGCCCAGCCTCGGCATCGGTGAGATTAATAATCCCTTCAGCCGGAATCCCCTTCGCCTGCGCAGCTTCCATGCCTGCGGTGCCCAGCAGATCTGTGGTGAACAGCATCTTTGCATCCGCCGCCCGCAACTGCTTTTCAGCATCCTCAGCAGTCGCCAAGGAGCCTAGCGTCGTCACCGTGGCCCCGGATCGAAGAATGCCGAAGTAGGAAATGACAAACGCGGCATGGTTGGGGCAGTGCAGCGCAACCACGTCCCCCTTCCCGACCCCGCGAGCAGCGAGAGCGCCTGCCATGCGCTCGTAACTCGCCTTCAGTTCCTGAAATGTCATCTCCTCGCCAGTCAGACCATCGATGAGCGCAGTTTTGTTTGCCAGCCCGCCCGACAGGTCGCCGAAGATGGCGTCATAAAGAGGAATCTGTGGGATTGTGACGTCTGGATAAGGGCTTGGGATGGGCATAGCGGTAATCCTTTCGGCGTATCAACGAACCGCGGAGCGTGACCCAGAGTTGAAATCTGAAACGTGATTCAGGTCACAAGCGCGAGGTTAGCAGAAACCCTTTCCCTGGCAAATGTTTTTCTCGAAAAACAACTACGCGGACCTTTATCCGACGCCAGCAACCACCGGCGGACTACCTCAGGTGAAGCAACCGCTCCGCCCCATCAAAAAGATGTGAATGTTCGTTGTAGCTCACGAGCCGCACCGGAGTAAGCCCGTCCACACCTCGGCCCCCTCCATCGAACGGCGCCACCTCCAACTGGCGAGCGCCACCAACCCATCCATCAGCGCTGGCCCCTGCCTCTCTCGAGAGAACCCTCAGCACAGTCAAGGAGGCGGTGTAGGTACGCCCGATCAGGTGGCGAAAATGAGAACCAAAGAGCGAGGAGACAATCACGCTAATCGGGCCACCGCTCGTCGCCACAACCACATCCCGCTCGCGAGCCAACTCCACCACAGTCGCGAACGCGTTGAGCACCTCGCTGCGGAACTCCTGAAACTCCGGAGCATCCACCCAACGGCTCAGTGCCCGATCCAAGACGATCCCCAGCAGGCGGTGCCCCTCGATGAGCAGCTCCCAATCCCCGCCGCCTTCCGCCTGCCGATAAACCTCCGCTAAGCGGTCACGCTCCTCCGGATGCTCGTCAAGATAGGGCATCACGACAGAGTCGGAATTGAACTCACACCACCCCTCGATGAGGATTGGATCAAGCTCGAGCGACTCGGCGAGCGGTGCCAAAGTATCACGCTGGCGGCGCAAGGGGCCCGATACAAGCACTGCGCCCCCTTTGAGCCTTCGCTGCAGCTCCGCAGCCACGAGCCGCGCCTGCCGACGCCCAACGCAGGTGAGGCGATCGTATTGCTCCTCCATTCCCCTCTGCCATTGACCCCGCCCTGCAGCAGCAGAATCCGCCTGGCCATGCCGGAGCAGGTAGATCGTTCCTGTCATGCGAAAATTCAACTTTCTGAGATATCGGGCAATCTAAGGTGCCTTAGGATCAAGTCTATGGCCACACATCCGCCCCAGGAGCAACTCCAGAAAACTGAGAAGGTATCGCCCAGAGCCGCCGCCCGGCGCGAGGAAATCCTCGCCGCTGCCCGGAAGGTTTTTGTCCGCGATGGTTACACCGCGACGAAGCTCCTCGATGTTGCTAAAGAGGCCGGATGCGCAGCGGGAACGCTGTATACCTACTTCGAGAACCGCGAAGATCTCTTCACAGCCGTCCTGCAACAAGTTGAACATGAGATGCGCAGCGCCAGCGGAAGAATAGCCAGCGACGACCCCCGCGAACTCATCAGCGCCGCCAATCGCGCATATGTCGAAAGCTACGCCAACAACGCCCCGGAACTCGCCCTGATGGAGCAGGTTTCGCAGACCCACCCCGAAATGCACAAGCTGCGCACCTCTCGGGCGCGCGGATTCACCACCCGCAATCAACGGCTCATTAAGTCACTCCAAGACGATGGCACTCTCGCCAGTGACCGGGATGCCGAGATGCTCGCCCTCAGCCTGTCCATCATGGTCTCCCGACTGTGCTACTCAGTCTTCGTCGAGAATATGATCCCCGATGCCGGCGAGGCAGGCGGTGGCGCCACGACCGAGGAACATAAAGCGCGCACTATTGAGCGCATCGTCAGCACCGTCAACGACATCTGGTTTCGCACACTAGGCCTCTAGGTCACCAAAAAAGGGCCAGGCCCCAACCATCGCAGGTCGCCTCCAACTCCCCCGAAAAGCTAGCCAGGACTGAAATCCCCGAAACGATTGAATCGTGATTCAACTCACATTAGGATCAACGTTGTTCACCGAAACAACACAGAGTGGCAGGTAGGTCCTCATGTCTCACCACACCCCAGCAAACAAGCCGATCACCTACGACTACTCCGGTCACAACGCGATCGTGACCGGTGGCACCCGTGGCATCGGATACGCCACGGCTCGACTATTGGCTGCCAGTGGCGCGAACGTAACGATCACCGGCCGCAAACAAGAAACCGTCGAACCCGCTGCTGCAGCCATTCAGGCCGAAGCTGCCGAGCTGAGCCCCAACGCCGGTCGCGTCATCGGAATCGCTGCTCACGTCGCAGACCCCGATGCAGCCCGAAGGACCTGCGAGGCCACGGTTCAAGAATTCGGCAGCATTGACGTCCTGATCAACAACGCCGGAACCAACCCCGCCTACGGACCAATCCACAAGCAGAGCCCCGAAGCCATGGCGAAGACCTACGAAGTCAACGTCATCGGCCCCGTCATCTGGACCGCCGCTGCGAAGGACGCAGGCATGGGAACCGACCGCAAGGGCGCGGTCGTCAACCTCTCCTCCATCGGCGCTCTCACCGAGGAAGCAAAGCTCGGCGTCTACAACGGGACCAAGGCTGCGCTGCTGCACATGACCCGCCAGATGGCCAACGAGCTCGCCCCCACCATCCACGTCAACTCGATCGCCCCAGGCGTGGTGCGCACCAAGCTCTCCGAAGCGCTGTGGAAAGAACACGAAGACGCCGTCGCGGCTATCACCCCCGCGCAGCGAATTGGCGAGCCCGAAGACATCGCCGCTGCTATCGCCTTCCTCGCAGCACCCGCAACGACCTGGCTCATTGGTGAAAACCTCGTTGTCGATGGCGGCATGCTCGTCCAGCCCTAAGTCCGATCACCCACCCAAGCAACAGCACCCCAAACAGCCCAGAACGAGGAAAGATATGGACTTCGCACCCAGCGCGCGCTCGAAGGAGTATCAGGAAAAGCTCCTTCGCTTCATGGATGAACACGTTTACCCGGCCGAGCCGATCTATCACCGGCAGATGACCGACTCCGGCGATCCGCACCACCACCCAGCGATCCTTGAAGACCTCAAAGCCGAAGCCAAGAAGCAGGGCCTATGGAACCTCTTCCACCCCCACCCCGGCACGGGCCCGGGTTTGAGCAACGTCGACTACGCCCCATTGGCAGAAATCATGGGTCGCTCCCCCGAACTCGCCCCCGAAGCCTGCAATTGCAACGCCCCGGATACGGGGAACATGGAGGTTCTCGAGCTTTATGGAACTGATGCTCACCGCAGGGAGTACCTGAATCCGCTGCTCGACGGTGAAATCCGCTCCGCATTCGCCATGACCGAACCTGGAGTCGCCTCCTCAGATGCCACCAATGTGTCAATGCGCATGGAACGGGTTACCGGTTACACAGCGGAAGGCTCGAATAAGCCCCTCGATGGGTATGTACTTAACGGGCGGAAGTGGTTTAGCTCGAACGGCATGCGGCCCAACCTCAAGGTGCTCATCGTCATGGGCAAGACCAGCCCAGAGGCTGAGCCCCACCGCCAGCAGTCCATGCTGGTTGTCCCCGCCGACGCCCCCGGCGTCCGAATCCTTCGCGACCTTCCCGTGTTCGGCTTCCACGACCGCGAAGGCCACGCCGAACTGGAATTTAAGGACGTATTCGTCCCCGACCACGACATCCTCCTGGAGGAGGGAGCGGGTTTTCGGATCTCCCAGGACCGCTTGGGACCAGGTCGGATTCACCACTGCATGCGTGCCATCGGCATGGCAGAACGCGCACTCGAGCTGATGTGCGAACGAGCCTTGTCTCGAAGCACCTTCGGCAAAGCGCTGGCCGAGCGCGACACGATCCAAGAACGCATCGCCAACGCCCGCATCGACATCGAGCAGGCCCGGCTATTGACTTTGAAGGCCGCCTGGATGATGGACACGGTCGGCAATAAGGCCGCTCGCCAGGAAATTGCTGCCATCAAGGTTGCTGCCCCACAGGTCGCGCTCCGCATCGTGGACGAAGCCATCCAAGTATTCGGTGGCGAGGGAGTGACCTCCGATACCCCGCTGGCTCACATGTGGGCTGGCCTGCGATCACTCCGGCTGGCCGATGGCCCGGATGAGGTCCATCGCATGACCATCGCCCGACAAGAACTGCGCAAATACAAGTAGAACCCCGGCACAGCACAGACCTATCGAAGGAGCCACGGTGAACGACCCAACAACCGGCAGCCACAATTCAGCCACGAAGAACCCGGCCGTACCGTTCAATATGGAAGAGCTGAAGACGTGGCTCACCCGCATCACCCCATTGAACGGTGATCTCGCGCTCAACCGCGTTGGAAACGGGCAGTCCAACCTCACGTTCCTCGTCGAAGACACCACTGGCGCGCGCTGCATCGTCCGCCGCCCGCCACTGGGAAAACTTGCCGCCAGCGCCCACAACGTCGTGCGCGAAGGAAAGATCATGGCGGCCCTTCACGACACCGAGGTGCCCGTCCCCGTGATCTACGGCAGCACCGACGAGCTCGTCGACCATGGTCAATCTGTCTCCGACGCCCCCGTCGTGGCGATGAGCATGGTCGACGGAGTGACCATTAGCTCTGCAGAAGCCGCTTCCCCTTTGGGGCTGGACATCCGGCACAAAATCGCCACCAACATGCTGGACGCGATGATCCACATCCACGGCGTCAACCTCGCATCCACCGGACTGGACACGCTGGCATCCCACGACCCCTACGCCCCACGACAGCTCAAGCGCTGGTCCGGGCAATGGGATAAGACCAAGACGCGGGAATTGCCTGCGCTCGATAAACTCACGGCTCTCCTGGAGGAACACACCCCGGAACAAAAGGAAACGGTGCTGGTGCACGGCGACCTACACGTCGGCAACGTCATAGCCAACCCAGACGACGGCATCATCAACGCGGTCATCGACTGGGAGCTCACCACGCTGGGAGACCCCCTCGCTGACGTGGGAACCATGCTTGCTTATTGGCCGGTCAAGGACGGACTGGTCCTCCCTGGATTTGAAGCACCCCTCCTCGACGGATTCCCGAAGGGTGAAGAACTAGCCGAGCGCTATCTAGACGCCACGGGACGGGGCAGAAAGGCATTGGCTTTTTGGCACGTCCTGGGGCTATGGAAAGTTGCGATCATCTGCGAAGGCGTGGTGCGCCGCGTCATGCAGAATCCCAGCAACCGCGCCTCCGGAGGCGCCCCCACCCAGGAGATGGTGGAGTGGATTGTCGCCGAGGCGCAGCAGACCGCGCGGGAGTACGGGCTCAGCTAGGCGGCGACATTAGGCAGAGAACGCCCGGCAAGCTCACTAAGCTGGGCGCCATGGCAACCCGAACCCCGCAAGAGTGGATCACCGACTACCCCCTCCTTGAGCGCCTCGTCGCGCTCGAGGAGACCCTATGGCTGAAGCCCGACCTGCCCCGCGCCGAAGAGGGCCCGGCGCACGTCGGGATCGGCCCTGACCAGATCCAGGACGCCGCGGACCGACTGAAGCGCTTCGCCCCATACCTGCAGCAGGTCTTCCCGGAGACCGCGCCGAGCGCTGGCGTCATCGAATCCCCGCTGCGTCACGTGCCCGCGATGAAGGAAGCGATCGAGGACCTCACCGGGCAGCGAATCGAGGGGCAGCTGTGGGCGAAGCTCGACTCCCACCTGCCGATCTCCGGTTCGATCAAGGCCCGCGGCGGGATCTACGAGGTCCTCCAGCACGCTGAGGCCCTTGCCCTGGAGCACGGCCTGATCACCCCGGACAGCGACTACCGGCTCCTCGACTCCGCCGAGGCCCGCGAGCTCTTCGGGCAGCATCGCGTGGCCGTGGGGTCCACCGGCAACCTGGGGCTGTCCATCGGCATCATGAGCGCCAAGCTGGGCTTCCAAGCCGCGGTCCACATGAGCGCGGATGCCCGGCAGTGGAAGAAGGACCTGCTGCGCTCCCACGGCGTGGAGGTCATGGAGTACGAGCAGGACTACTCCGTCGCCGTCGCCGCTGGTCGCAAGGCCGCCGAGGACGACGACCGCGTCTACTTCGTGGACGACGAGAACTCCGTCTCCCTCTTCCTCGGTTACGCGGTCGCCGGGGCGCGACTGGCCGGCCAGCTGCAGGCCATGGACGTCCGGGTCACCGAGGAGGAACCACTCCACGTCTACCTGCCCTGCGGGGTCGGCGGTGGCCCGGGTGGTGTCGCTTTCGGCATCAAGGCCATCTTCGGCGACGCCGCGCGCTGCTACTTCGCCGAGCCCACCCACTCCCCCGCCATGTTCATCGGGGTGCACACCGGCGCCCACGACCAGCTGGCAGTGCAGGACTTCGGCATCGACAACGTCACCGCCGCCGATGGGCTTGCCGTGGGTCGGCCCTCCGGCTTCGTCGGCGAGCGGATGCAGTACCTCATCGACGGCTACTACACAGTCAGCGACGAGAACATGTTCCGGGGCGTGGCGCTCTTCGACCGCTCCGAGGATGTGCAGTGCGAGCCGAGCTCCGCGACCAGCTTCTTCGGCCCCGGAGCCATCGGCCGGGCAGGCACCCACCTGGCGTGGATCACGGGTGGGGCGATGGTGCCAGAAGAAGAAATGGCTAGCTACATCGCCCGCGGCGAGGAGCTGCTCTAGGGCTAAGCCGTCCATATAAAACAGTGGCCGCGGGGAGAACCCCGCGGCCACTATTTTATTGAGTTATTACTCAGCCATTACAGCGCTGGCGAAAGACCGGCGCTCGACTGGTCAGACACCCGGTAGAGGTGCTCGTTGACGAACTCGCCAACGCCCCAGCGAGCGAGCTCGCGGCCATAGCCGGAGCGGCCGACTCCGCCGAAGGGCAGGCCCGCGCCGGTGACGGCGTGCTCATTGATGAAGGTCATGCCGTCCTGCAGCTGCTCGGCGACCTCGCGGGCTGCCTCCAGGTCGGTACTCCACACGGAGCTGGAGAGACCGTAGTCGGAGTCGTTAGCGATCTCGACGGCTTCTGCTGCGTTCTTTGCGCGGTACACGATCGCCACGGGTCCGAAGATCTCGTTGCAGCCAACGTCGGCCTTGGGATCTACGTCGACCAGCAAGGTTGGCTCCATGAAGGCACCCTCGCGGTCGATGGCCTTACCACCGACGCGGATGGCGGCATCACCATTCTTCTCCGCCTCGGCGAGGCGCTCGACGATCTCGTCGCGGGCGCCGATGGAGGACAGCGGACCGATATCGGCGTTTTCGTCGTCATATGCGCCGACCTTCATGTCGCCGATGAGCTTCTCCAGCATTTCGACGGTGCGGTCATAGAACTCGTCCATGACGATCAGTCGCTTCGGGGCGTTACATGCCTGGCCGGTGTTGTACATGCGGATCTTGGTGAACTGCTCCAGCACCCAGTCCAGGTTCTCATCGTCGAGCACGATGAAGGGGTCGTTGCCGCCCAGCTCCAGCAGGGACTTCTTGTAGTGCTCGCCGGCGGTCTTCGCTACAGCGGCACCGGCCTGCTCGGATCCGGTGAGGGATACACCCGCCACGCGCTTATCCGCCACGAAGGCATCCATCTGGGAGCCGGAGGCGTACATATTGATGAAAGCATCCTTCGGCAGCCCGGCCTGCTCCAGCAGGTCCTGGCAGGCCTGGGAGGACAGCGGACAAATGGAGGCGTGCTTCAGCACCAGTGTGTTGCCCAGCAGCAGGTTCGGTGCTGCCCAGCGGGCGACCTGGTAGTAGGGGAAGTTCCACGGCATGATGCCCAGCACCACGCCCAGGGGTTCCTTACGTACCCAGGTCTGCTGTGCGCCTTGCTGGGAAAGCTGCTCATCTGCCAGGAGCTCGTGGGCGTGCTCGGCGTACCAGGTGAAAATGTCCGAGACGATGTCGATCTCTGCCTCGGCCCAACGGGTCAGCTTGCCCATCTCGCGCCCGATGTGTTCCGCCAACTGCTTCTTGTTTTCCTGAAACAGCTTCGCGGTCTTCCGCAGGACGTCGGCGCGCTGCGCAATAGAGGTCTTGCGCCACTGCTCGCCTGCAGCGGTGGCGCGATCCAGAATTGCATCGCGGTCGGCATCATTGATGCGGTTGAACTGCTCTTCTTCTTGGCCAGTACTTGGATTCTGCAATGCAAAAGTGCTCATGACCCATGCCTACCAGAGGTCTCGGGCAGTGTCAGTGACCAAAGACAAGAACCCCCGGCCCGCGGTGCAGCACCTCGGGGCCGGGGTTTCGCTATGTGCCCAGCGCTTTAGCTCAAGCCAACAGGCCGTGGAATTTCACTGAAAACTCGCGACGGCACTCGCGGCATTGCCAGGAATTATCCGTTTCCGTGGTCGGGAACAGGTTCTCCCCCATGCAGTAGGGGCAGAAGTTCACGGTCGCACGCCGACCGTTGCTGTGCCCGGACTTCCCACCGATCGCTTGGTTCACCGGTGGCAGGGTATCAGTATCGGGAACACTCATCGCAGTGCCTCCTCGTCAGCGCGGGCGACCCAGGAGCTGAACTCCTCGCCGGCCTCGCGCTGCTCCTTGAAGTTCTCCACGACGCGGACCACGTAGTCGCCGACGTCCTCGGAGAACACGTTGTTGCCGCGCAGCTTGCGGCCGAAGCCCGGCTCGAGGCCGACCTTGCCGCCCAGGTGCACCTGGAACCCCTCGACGCGGTTGCCGTCCTCATCGGTCAGCACCTTGCCGGATAGACCGATGTCCGAGACCTGGGAGCGGGCGCAGGAGTTCGGGCAGCCGTTCAAGGAGATCTTCAGCGGCACATCAAGATCGCCGACCCGCTCCTCCAGCTCGTCGACCAGCTGGATAGCGCGCTGCTTCGTCACGACGTGCGCGAGCTTGCAGAACTCCAAGCCGGTGCAGCTGATGATGTCGCGGCGGAAGGCCGAAGGCTTCGCGGACAGGCCTTCCTTCTCCAGCTCTGCGGCGAGCTTGTCTGCATTCTCCGGGGTCAGGTCGAGGAAGAGCAGCTCCTTATCGGGGGTCGTGCGCAGGCGCGTGGAGCCATAGGATTCGGCGAGCTCCGCGAGGCGCTGCAGCTGAGCGCCGTCGGTGTGCCCCACCGTGGGCTTCACCCCCAGGTAGACCTTGCCGTCCCGCTGCTCGTGGATGCCGACGTGGTCGCGGTAGCCGGGGTACTCCCCCGGGTCCGGGCCGTCGACGAGCTTGCGGCCGAGGTAGTCCTCCTCCAGCACCTTGCGGAACTTCTCGACACCCCAGTCGGCGACGAGGAACTTCAGGCGAGCGCGGTTGCGGACCTTGCGGTAGCCGTAGTCGCGGAAGATGCGGACCACGCCGGCCCACACCTCCGGGACCTCGTCCAGAGGCACCCAGGCGCCGAGGCGCTGGGAGAGCATCGGGTTGGTAGACAGCCCGCCACCGACCCAGACGTCAAAGCCGGGGCCGTGCTCCGGGTGGTTCGAGCCGATAAACGCCAGGTCCTGGATCTCGTGGGTGACATCTTGGCGGGCATTGCCGCTAATCGCGGACTTGAACTTGCGTGGCAGGTTATCGAACTCGCCACTGGGGAGCAGCTCCTCCTTGATAGTGCGGATGGCCGGGGTGGCGTCGACAATCTCGTCGGCGGCGATACCGGCGACTGGGGAGCCCAGGATGACGCGGGGAACGTCGCCGCAACCGAAGTTGGTGTCCAGCCCAACGGATTCGAGCTTGTCCCAGATAGTCGGGACGTCCTCGATGCGGATCCAGTGCAGCTGGACGTTCTGGCGGTCGGTGAAGTCCGCGGTGTCGCGGGCGTAGTCGCTGGAAATCTCGCCGATGACGCGCAGCTGCTCGCTGCTGACCAGTCCGCCGTCGAGGCGGATGCGCATCATGAAGTAGTTATCCTGCAGCTCCTCGGTACTGAGCGTGGAGGTAGCCACACCGTCGAGCCCCGGGCGGCGTTGGGTATAAAGACCGACCCATTTGAAGCGGGGCGCGAGGTCCTCCTTCGGGATGGAGTCGAAGCCCTGCTTCGCGTAGGTCTCGCGAATGCGGTCGATGACGCCGAGGCCGGCGTCTTCTTGCTTAATCTTCTCGTCGTCGTTGAGCGGAGTGGTGCCATCAACGAGCCACTGGCCTTGCGGCCGGGGCTTACGCTTCGGCCTCGGTCGGGTGGTGGTAGTTGCAGTCATGGTGAATTTCTCCAGTTGATCGTGCGTTGTGGCGGTCTTGCCTGGATCCGCAGCGCGGACTGCAGATCAACCTACACTAGACAGACCGTGCGGTCTATAACTGGACACAGTAAACCGTCGAGGCGCCAGGTTGCAAGCAATTTCAGCAAAGCCAATTGCGTTAACTAGACAATGCTGTCTACACTCTGTTGTGATCCACCCCCCAGAATCTCGCAATCCCCTCACGGTGGGATTAGCTTGGTGGGTGAAGAATATGCACTTAGAACCAACGATTGGACCCTGAATAAAAGTGTCAGACGCAGCAAAGAACACTCGTCCGCTCCGCATCGCGGTCATCGGATCCGGCCCAGCCGGCATTTACGCATCCAACGCCCTCGCCAAGGCCACCATCCCGGAGGCTAGCGGCGACATCACCTTCGACGGCGTGAGCGTGGACATCTTCGAGCGCATGCCAGCCCCATTCGGGCTCATCCGCTACGGCGTCGCACCCGATCACCCCCGCATCAAGGGCATTATCCGCTCCCTGCACCGCGTCCTCGACCAGCCGCAGATCCGCCTGTTCGGCAACGTCAACATCGGCGAGGATGTCACCCTCGAGGAGCTCAAGCAGCACTACGACTCCGTCATCTACGCCACCGGCGCGACCAAGGACCGCGACCTCAACCTGCCGGGCGCGGAGGCCTCCCACGGTGGCGCTGAGTTCGTCGGCTTCTACGACGCCAACCCGAAGTTCTCTGAGGACTGGAACCTGGACGCCGAGTCCGTCGCCGTCATCGGCGTGGGCAACGTCGGCCTCGACGTCGCGCGCGTCATCGCAAAGACCGGCGACGAACTGCTCACCACCGAAATCCCGGACAACGTCTACGAATCCCTGAAGAAGAACAAGGCCAAGGAGGTCCACCTCTTCGGCCGCCGTGGCCCCGCTCAGGCGAAGTTCACCCCGCTGGAGCTGAAGGAGCTCAGCTACTCCGATAACATTCAGGTCATCGTCGACCCGGAGGACATCCAGTACGATGCCGCCTCCGAGGAGGCCCGCCGCGGCTCCAAGATCACCGACATGGTCTGCTCCCTGCTGGAGCAGTACGCCATCGCCGACCCGGGCGAGGAGCCGCACCGCGTCTACATCCACTTCTTCGAGTCCCCGAAGGAGATCAAGACGGACGCTGAGGGCAATGTCACCGCCCTGGTCACCGAGCGCACGAAGCTCAACGGCGACGGTTCCGTCTCCCCCACCGGCGAGATCCGCGAGTGGCCGGTCGGCGCGGTCTACCGCACCGTCGGATACAAGTCTGACCAGCAGGCCGACTTGCCGTGGGACGAGAAGGAGAACGTCCTGCCGAACGTCGGCGGCCGCGTCCTTGCCGAAGGTCCAACCGCGGACGGTATCGCGGGCGTGCCGGGCAGCGCCGACCCGGAGGCGGAGAAGCGTGAGACCCTGCCGGGCGTGTACGCCACCGGCTGGATCCGCCGCGGCCCCGTCGGCCTGATCGGTAACACCAAGGGTGACGCCAACGAGGCTGTCGATAACCTCCTGACCGACGTCGCAAAGGGCATCGGCTTCCTGCCAGCAAAGCCGGAGCTGGAGAGTGTTGAGGAGCTGCTGCGCTCCAAGAACATCTCCTGGACCGACTGGGAGGGCTGGTACGCCCTGGATAAGCACGAGCGCGGACTCGGCGAGGCCGAGGGCCGCGAGCGCAAGAAGGTCCGCGAGTGGGACGAGATGCACCACCACTCCAAGTACGCCGGGGAGTAACCACTCCCCTGGTCAGCGTGGCACCAAAGCCGCGCTGACCGCCCCCACTCGTTCGGGGAGAGCCCAATCCCAATAGATAGTCAAAACTAACATTCTGACTGCAAAGGCACAGCTCTACCCCCGTATTGCGTGGGGGTTTCTTTTCCCTCTCAGAGCCCTTGTGGCTTAGGTAACATGCGATTCATGACTCTGGAAAACGACGCCGTAGAAGAAGCACCAAAGGTCTACATCACCGGGCGAACCCTACTGTCCATGCCCGCGTACCAGGTCCATGCCCTCTACAAACTGCGGGTGGACGTCTTCGTTAATGAGCAGCGCGCCGCGTTCCCGGAGATCGACGACCAGGACGCACTGCCCGAGACCCACCACCTGCTGGCCTACGTCCACCCCGGCAGCGGCCCGGACTACCCGTGGGGCACTGCCGACCCCGGCTCCCCCATGCGGCTCGTGGGCACCGTGCGCGTCTTCGGCCCGCCGGAGGAGCAGCACATCGGCCGCCTCTGCGTCCACCCGGACCTGCGTGGCTACGGGATCGCGCACAACCTTTTCGAGCGCTCCCTGGAGGTCGTCCGCGAGCGCGCGGCAGCCCTGGACCCCACAACCCAGAAATCCACCTTGAAGATCGAGGCACAGAGCCACTCCGTGCCCTTCTACGAGGGCTACGGCTTCCAAACCGTGGACGAGCCCTTCAACGTCGAGGGCATCGATCACGTGGAGATGCAGCTCGAGCTCGACTAGCCGGCGGCTAACACTCCCCGCAGGTCACCGCCGGGTCGGCCGCGCAATCCTCGCACAGCAGGATCTGTTCGCGGCATTCAGAGTTCTCGCAGTTGTGGAAGGCATTCGTCGCCGCCCCACAGTTCTTACAGAAGCCAAGCTGCTTCGCATCCTCGGAGAACTCCATGTGCATGCGCTTGTCGAAGACGTACAGCGAGCCCTCCCATAGGCCCTTATCCCCGTACTTCTCGCCGTAGCGGACGATGCCGCCGTCGATCTGGTAGACCTCCTCAAAGCCGCGGTTCTTCATCAGCGCGCTGAGCACCTCACACCGGATCCCGCCGGTGCAGTAGCTGACGACCGGCTTGTCCTTCATCCAGTCGTACTTGCCGCTCTCCAATTCCTTGATGAAGTCGTGGGTGGTCTCCACATCAGGGACGACGGCGTTCTTGAACCGGCCGATTTCGGCCTCCATCGCGTTACGCCCATCGAAGAAGACGACGTCGTCGCCGCGCTCCTCGACCAGCTTGTTGACCTCTTCCGGCTTCAGGTGGGTTCCTCCCCCAATGACGCCGTTCTCGTCGACCTTCAGCTCACCCGGCGCGCCGAAGGCGACGATCTCGTCGCGCACCTTGACGGACAGGCGCGGGAAGTCCTCCGCCCCGCCCTGCGACCACTTGAACTCCATGCCCTTGAAGCCGGGGTATTCGCGGGTGCGGCGCGCGTACTGCTTGCAGGCATGCAGGGAGCCACCGACGGTGCCGTTGATGCCGTGTTCGGAGATAAGGATGCGCCCGGTCAGTCCGAGGCTTTCGCAGAGCTGCTTCTGCCACAGCATTATCGCCGTAGGGTCCGCGATGGGCGTGAACCAGTAGTACAGCAGGATGCGGGATTCTTTGAGGTCGGTCGCGCTAACAGCCATGCCTCAAAGTGTAGTCCCACCAGCGAGGACCCCCTAAACCGCCGGGAGTAGTAGCAACGGCGGCAGGCTAGTCCACGGCGGGCTGCTCGCCCGTCGGCAGGTCGGCCTCGTCCTCAGCCGAGTTGTCGGCGTCCTCAGGAGCCGCGTGGGTGTCGTGTGCGACCTCCGCTGCCTGGATCTTGATTGCCCCGGCGGCGTCGGCGGCCCGGTCGCGGGCGTCCTCGATCGTCTCCGCGGTGGAGACGGCCACGCCCATGCGGCGTCGGTTGTAGCTGGCCGGCTTGCCGAAGAGACGGACCTTGGTCTCCGGGACGGCGAGCGCCTCGGCCAGGCCGTGGTACTCCACCGCCGCATCTTCCGGCAGGTCCTCACCGAGGATCACGGCGGAGGCGCCCGGGGAGATCAGAGTCGTATCGATCGGCAGCCCCAACACTGCACGGGCGTGCAGTTCGAACTCGCTGCAGCGCTGCGTGCCGATGGTCACCATGCCCGTGTCGTGCGGACGCGGGGAGACTTCGGAGAAATACACATCGTCGCCCTTGATGAATAGCTCGACACCAAACACTCCCCGGCCGCCCAAGGCGTTGGTCACGCGCGCCGCCACGGAGCGGGCATTATCCAGCGCGGAGTCCCCCATCGTCGCGGGCTGCCAGGACTCCACGTACTTGCCGAGGTCCTGGCGGTGGCCGATGGGCTCGCAGAACCAGGTGGCGGGCTGGCCGCTGACCGGGTCGATGCTGCGCACCGTGAGCAGGGTGATCTCGTAGTCGAAGGGGACGAACTGCTCGACGATGACCTTTTCGCAGGTCACGCGGACGTCGGAAAGAGCGAAGTCCCAGGCGGCGTCGAGCTCGTCTGCGCTGGCCACGTAGCTCTGCCCCCGCCCCGCGGAGGACACGACCGGCTTGACCACGCACGGAAAGCCGATCTCCTCGGCCGCGGCGGTGAGCTCTTCGGGGGTGGACGCAAAGCGGTGGACGCCCGTGGGAATGCCCAGCTCCTCGCTGACCATCGTGCGGATCTTCTCGCGGTCCATCGTCAACTGCGCGGCCCGCGCCGTCGGGGCGACGGTGACAGTGCCTTCCTCTTCCAGTTCAGCGAGGACGTCCACCGCCAGCGCTTCGATCTCTGGGACCACGATGTGCGGGCGAACCTCAGTGATGAGTTCGCGCAGCGCGTCGCCGTCCATGAGGTCCAGCACGTGCGAGTGATTGGCCACGTTGTGTGCGGGCGCGCCCTGGTAACGGTCCACGGCGTGCACCTCGACGCCGAACCTCTGGAGGGCGATGGTCAGCTCACGGCCGAGCTCACCGGCCCCCAGGATCACGACGACTGTCGCGCAGTCACTGTTGGGGGTGCCGATCGCTTGTGGGGTGTACATGAAGCGCAATTCTAGCTGGCAACGCGGGCGCGTCTAATCAGCTTTCGCGATCATCCCGCAGCTACTCGGCCTTTCCATCCCCCGGAGGCTGCGTGAACCACGCCAGGGACAGCTAGTGGATTTGGGGTCGTGGCGCGCCCATAATGGAGCTATGAGCTCGCAGTTTTCGAATCCCCAGCCCACTTCTGCCTCGGCCACCGGTGCCGGCCAGTTCTCCTGCTCCCGCCGCAGCCTGCTGCGCGGCGCGGCGCTGGCGACGGCAGCCACGGCCGCGGGCGCGTTGCTCGCCGCCTGCGCGGGCGAGGAGACCGTAGCGAAGGCCGCGACAACTGACATTCCGGTCGGCGGGGCGAAGATCATCGATAACTGGATCATCGCGCAGCCGGACAAGGATAAGTTCATGGCCTACTCCACCGAGTGCCCGCACGCCCGCGGCCGCATCGACAAGATCGCCGAGCAGGACGGTATGACCGTCGCGATCTGCCCGAAACACGGCTCGGTCTTCGACACCGCCACCGGCGATGTGGTGGACGGCCCCTCCCGCGACCCGATGGCCCTGGCCCGCGACGTCCAGGTCAACGAGGACGCCGTCGAGGTCATCAACTAACCGCCCCCTCGGGCTGCGGCGCGGTGTTTTAATCCGGCGCGATGACGATCGAGCGGTCGCTCACCGCGTCCGCCACCCGCTGGTCGTGGCAGGTCCATAGCACCGCAGGCTTCCGCTCCTGCCGCACGAAGGCATCGACGCCCTCCAGCAACTTGCGATGGCCGTCCACGTCCAGGCCCACCGTCGGTTCGTCGAGCAGCAGGACGTCCGGCTGTCCCACCATCGTCGCCGCCACCAGCACCAGTCGGCGGTCGGAGGTGGGAACATCCAGGGGGTGCTCCTCCGCCCATTTTTCCAGGCTGAAAATTTCTAAAGCCTCGCGGTCGCCAGCGACCTCGTCGATCACCCGGCGGTGGAGGAAGGACTGGTCCAGCGCAGTGGGGGCCCAGCCGCACCGGCCGGCCGTGATGGCACCCTCGTAGTCCACCAGGCCAAGTGCTGCCAGCATCAACGAGGTCTTGCCGCAGCCATTGGGCCCGGCGATGTGGGTGACCTGGCCTGCCGGGGCGTCGACGGTAAACGGCCCCAAGCCACGGACGCGGACGTCCCGGGCGGACAGCGCGACACGCTGCGGGGCGGCGCCGTCGTCGCTGGTACGGGGTGGGAAATTAGGCAGGTCGAACTCCGGAATCGGCCGTTCCCGCAGCTCGCCGTCGGAAAGCTGGAACTGCTGGACGGCAGCCTCCGAGACCGCAGACGGGCGGCGATCGTAGACGGTCACCTCGCCGGGGTAAGCGTCCAATACCTCGGCGAGCTGGTTGACCGCGGCCGTATCCAGTCCGTCCAGCGGACAGTCGAGAACCAGGGCTCCGGGGCGCGTCAGCAGCGCCTGGGCGATCGCCATGCGGCGGGTCTGCCCGGTGGATAGCCGCATCGGGTCCTGTGCTGCAACGTGCTGCAGGCCCCAGGTCTGAAGAGCCTGATCCACGAGGGGGCGCATCTGCTCCCGCGGCACGCCCTGCTGTTCCATGCCGAAGGCCAGCTCCTCGGCCACCGTGGCGCGCAGCAGCGAGATATGGGCGGAGGCGTTATTACCCACCCATGCGGCCCCGGTGGCCTCCGCAGCCTGCCAGGCATGGTCCGAGAGCCCATCGCCCCAAATAAAACGGGTCACTGGCATGGCGCTAGCTCACTCCAATCCACACGATGGCCGCGCACGTGGCGGCGATCAAAACCCAGCGCAGAATCCGTTGCCCAGCAGGGTTTGCCACCGGGTTCAGCACGGTGCGCGGGCCGGGCTCCCCGATCCCGGTGCGCTGCAGGGGCCGGGCGCGCTGCGCGGCGTCGTCGACCAGCCCCACGATCAGGGGCATGACAAAGTTCAACTTCCCACGTACCCCTGCGGTGTTGACCCCGCGCACGGTGAACATCTGGTTCAGTGTTTCCACCCGGGCCCGGGCCATCGGATACAGCCGGATGGTGGAGCCCACGACGTAAACGATCTTCGCCGGGAACCGCTCCTGCATCGCCCGCATCAACCGATCCCCATCCACGAAGGACCCGAGGGTCAGTCCAATCGCCGCGGCGCCGAAGAGGCGCAGGGAAAGCAAGCCTGCAAGCTGCATCCCGTCGGAGGTCAGCGGACCGAAGACAGGGTGACGTCCAAAGGGGGCGTGCATCAAAAACAGGCCCACGGTGGTCGGAATCGCGAGCAGCACCGCCGCAAACAGCGGGCCACGAGCAGGCCGGAAAAACGCCGCGAGCAGAATAGCGATACCCAGCGCGGTGAGCGAGACAACCAGCTTGTGAGCCAGCAACACCACGACCACCGCGCAGATGGCGGCGGTCAGCGGCGTATAGGGATGAAGTTTTCTCACTTGCTCTCGGGGCTGAAGGTCACGCGGGTGCGCTTCGGTAGCCAGCGCAGGACCAGCCACACGATGGTGAAGACGATGAGCTTATCGATCGGATCGGAAGTCCAGGACTGCAGGAACACGGCAGTCAGCTGGTCGAGACCGAGGCCGCGGTAGGCGGTGACCAGCAGCCCCGTTCCGGTGCCCGCGGTGCCACCGAAGATGAAAGAGGCGACCGGTGCGGAGAGCAAGGCCGTGATGAAGCCGACGACGAGGCCAGCTCCACCCACGCGCCACCACGCGCCGACGAAGAGCTTGCGCAGCAGGCCAGCAGCCACGCCCACGAAGGCATAGGCCGCTGCGAAGGGGACGACGGTCGGGTTGAAGGTTCCCCATACCAGGGAGCTGAGCACACCTGTGACCAGGCCCGCCCAGGGGCCGGCGAGCGCGCCGACCAGGACGGTACCGATGGAATCCATGTACAGCGGCAGTGGCAGACCCATGGTGCCGATGACCTGGCCGGTGATGATGTTCAGCGCCAGGGCCACCGGGATAAGCGAGAGGGTGCGCACTGGCAGCTGCGGCACGACCGCGATCAGGGCGAGGATCGCCGGAACGAGGAAGCCCACGAGGGCGATCGTGGAGCTGCGGGAGTCAGCCAGCGACTCCCAATTCGAGTCCGTGGGCTGGGAGATGACGAGGGTCAACCACGTCGCGGCGATGATGAGAACCGCCAGGCCAAGGAGGCTTTTTTGCATACGTGACATAGCTATTCCAAACAGGGTTGAAGCGATCCCCGAAAAGCCTATGTCACCTCGGCGCGGGAAAAGTGGAAAGTTGCCCAAACATCGTGGTCGATGGACCTAAGTTTCGTCAAATGATCACGCCGGGCCTGCCGGGAGGCCGGGCAGGGTGGGCGCCACACTCAACCTGACTGGTCGGGCACTATTTCTTCCACAGCAGTTGACAGACCAAGCTGTCTAGTGTTTCATATCACCCAACGCACAACGGTTCGCCGCGAGCACCTGCCGACCCCTGGAGCCCCGGACACGGTCGGTAGGAACCGTTGGTTTTGCCTGAGATATCCGCCTAGCCACCACTCTGTGCGCCACCACTGCCACAGCCGCTAGGGAATATCACCCGGGGTTTCATGCTTTCTTGCGCCTTCGGGTTGGGCACGACCGCTGTGTGAGTCACCAACACCAACCACGAAGAAGGAAAACATGACTTTCCACGCAACCACCGCCGGGGTCCCACGCATCGGACCTGATCGCGAGCTCAAGAAGGCGCTCGAGGCATACTGGCGCGACTCCGCCACCGGTCGCGACCTCGCCGGCACTGCCACCCGCCTGGTCAACGACTACACCGACGGCCTGGTCAACGAGGGCCTCGACTCCGCTCCCTTCCAGGGTCGCTCCTACTACGACGCCATCCTCGACACCTCCGCGATCCTCGGCGCACTGCCGGATCG
>DYZK01000006.1 GCA_020741275.1 Corynebacterium urealyticum | reverse complement strand
GCCGCGAACTACGGGTTGGCGATGGTCTTCACCGCCCCGTTGGGGCTCATGATGGCTGGCCTGGGCAGCGCACCCATCGGGCAGACGGCGATGGACCGCGGCGCGGAGCTGGTGATCGCCTCCCTGCTCTCAGTCCTGGCAATCTGGCTCTTCCGCCCCAACAACCTCCGGAAGACCGCCGAGCTCAACTACGCCTTCCTGCTGACGTCGATAAAAAAGATGATCGAGAGCCTACGGACCAGCCCGATCGACGACGCCATCCTGGACCGCCGCGAGCTGCGCTACGAGCTCAACGAGTCGCGCGCGGTGACGAATGCGTGCGCCAACGAGTCCTATGAGTGGCGGCAGGAACAGTGGGACCACCACGCCGCCGCGCAGCTGGTCGCCCACGAGGTGCTGCGGGTCGGCGCGACGGCCGCGTACTCGGCGCTGGACAAGGTGCCGGGCGGCGACGTCGAGAAACTGGCCGCGCTGTACGGCAAACTCGCCCCCGCTAAGGTTTAGCGCGCGCCTTCACGATCGCCGTGAGGGTCGCGACCGCGCAGAACGTCCAGGTGCAGCACAACGCAACGAGGCTGCCGGTGCCCACCACCTGCGGGATCACCTGCCACGGCCCGGACATGGTCGCCGCCATCATGTCCATACCCAGCGCCACGGTGCCGATCGGGAAAGTCAAGGCCCACCAGCCTGGGGTGAAGTTCATGCGCTCCCGGAAGCCATAGACCGTGCGGATCACCGCGAAACCCGCCACTGGAATGCCGATGACCAGCGCCACCCAGCCATAAGCGTGGGCGAGCCAGGTGACTGCCGGGGTTGCCGAGGGCAGCATCACCATCTCCGCCTGCGCGGCGATGGACTGGGCAGCGGCGGTGGACTGGCCGACCACGCCCAGCGGAATCCAGGTGGAAATGGAAGCGTCCACCGGCAGCGGTTGATAGAAGAAGTGGCTGCGATAAGCCAGCGTGAATAGCAAGATGGCGAAGAACAACGCCAGGAAGAAGAACGCGGTCACGGCCAGCACCAGGACCACCGTGAGCTGCTCGGAGTCGATGTCGTCGACGAGGCCCGCGCCCGTCGTGGCGGAGACCATCGGCGGGACGACCGCCAGCCCCCAAGCTGGGACGGGGTGGGTTGCGCCCTTCTCCATGAGCCGCAGGGCGACCCGGAAGGTGGTGAACAGGCCGATGAGGGTGCCGAACAGCCAGAGCGCTGCGGACACGGCGATGACCCAGTCGGCGGGGGTGGATTCCGCCAAGCCGGCGCGGTGAGTCACCGCAGTCCCGAAGGGCAGCAGCGGGCCGACGTTGTGGATCGCCGAGCCCGTCGCGGTCAACCCCATGGAGACGGTGCCCCAGGTCGGGAGGATCGACATGTCCCGCCAGGTGTGGGCGAACATCCCGGGGTTGCGGCGCGCGTTGACCGCGAAACCGGCCCCCAGGCCGATGAGCAGCACAATCGCGAGGAACATCAGCGCGGTTGCCGGGTACAGAAGCCAGCCATGGTTCGGCACCTGGCGACCGAGCAGGGAGGACAGGAGGGCCGCCCCCATGACCGAGGGGAACCACACCGGGCTGGCGGGCGGCAGCGCGCTGGGCCAGATGGAGCTGGGTCGGGCAGAACTGGGCCGCTCGTCGCCGCTGGCGGACTGGAACTGCGCCTGATGGACCGCGCGAGTTGGACGCTCTGGCCTCTCGTTGCGGCCTGGTTGCGGCGTGCTGTGGCTATCCACCGTGTTGCGGCCTCTCCAGTTATTGGTCTTTTTCTGCTACGCTGGTCAGCTGCTTTCCTCGACATGACGACGCCGGGAATGCTTGCTGTGGCTGCCACCCCTCCCGGCGTGGTGTCGTTTCGGGGTTGAGGGGTGCCGTCGAAAATAATGTTACGGGCACAACATGGTGCTGAAATGCGAAACGGCCACTACCACTTGCGCTGGTAGTGACCGTTTTTGGTGAGCCGCCTGCGAGAATCGAACTCGCGACCTTTTCATTACGAGTGAAACGCTCTGCCGACTGAGCTAAGGCGGCGCGCAAAAACCCAGAGCCTAAAGCTCAAGCATTCTTACGGAGGATCATCGTAGCGGACAGCAGCGCGAAGACACAAAACCTACGCGCTAGCTCACCCGGCATGCTTCCCGCAGCGCACCGCCCAGCGCATCGAGCGCGACCTCCGGTTTCACGTTCATCCCCAGGGTCTCCCGGCAGGCCGACACCGCGTCGATGCATCGGACCAGCGCTTCCGGGGAATTCCGGCGCGCGAGCTCACCCGAGGTGGCGCGCATATCCGGGTGCTGGAACCCGCCCACAGGCTGCAGGCCGTGGGCGGCGGCAGCGGCTCCACCACCGTCACCTGCGGTTGCCTCAGCAGCGTCAGCCGAACCGTCCACCGACTCTACCGCCCCCGCTGCCTGCAGCATCGCGTCACGGTACAAACCCACAACGTCGATCAAGGCCAGGTCCAGCGCATCGCGCACCATCCGGGTCCGGCGGTTCTTTTGCTACCGCTCGAACTCCTTCATCTGCCCCGCCGAGCCGCGCTGCGCCTTCGCCGCACCTCGCCCCTTCGCTCCCACGCCCAGGGACTCCTCCAGCGCCTCGCGTTCCTTAGCCTCCAACGGCTCCACCTGCGCGGCAACCTCCTCGGTCGCCTTCGCTACCAGCTGAGAGGTGAAGCTGAACAGGCGCGCGCCCTCGTAGACCATCTGCGGCAGCTTCAGCGCCGTCGCCCGCTTCGTCCGGGCGGCCTCGTCACGGGCCAGGTGACGGGCTCGGCCGATGTGCCCACCGGAGACCCCGGCGGCCCATCGCGCCTGCTCCTGGGTAATGCCCAGGGAGGCGTCCTGAAGAAGAACATCCTCCACCTGCTGCGGCGACGGGGTCGGGATGTAGACGTGGCGGCAACGGGAACGCAGCGTGATCGAGATGTCCAGCGGGTCGGTGGACGGGGCACACAGCACAAACACGGTGTGCGCGGGTGGCTCCTCCACGGACTTCAGCAGTGCGTTCGAACCGGCCTCGTTGAGGCGGTCGGCGTCCTCGACAACGATGACCCGCCACCTGGAGACGGTAGGCATCGATGCAGCGGAGCTGATGACCTCCCGGACGTCCTCAACAGGGATGACGGAGCCGGTCGTCGCGATCCACACGATGTCCGGGTGCGTTCCGGCGGCCGCGGACTGGCACTGCTCGCACTCCCCGCAACCGCCATTCGGGCACACCAGCCCGGTGGCGAAGGCCTTGGCCGCGATCGAGCGCCCCGAACCGGGCGGGCCGGTGAACAGCCAGGAATGGGTCATCGCCTGCGGGTTCGCCACCGCGCCCGCGAGCAGCCCCCGAACCGGCTGGGCGGTGATCTTGCGCCACACGCCGCCGCCGGCCACGGGGTCGAATCCAGAGCTATCCACGTTCACGAAGCACAGTCTAGCCCCCGCTGTAGACGGGTTCGATAATGTAATAGCCATGCAACAATTCGCGCGCTACTTGAAATGGGTCTGGGGCACCTACTGGCCCTTGTATGCCGCGATGATTCTGATGACGAACGTGGTCGGCGCGATCGCCGTCGCGACCTTCCTGCGTTTCCTCATCCCCCTGCGCGGTGCACGCGAGCTGACCAGCCCAAACACCGTCACCTCGATTGCTTATTTGAGTTATTTCATTTTCGCGATCGTGGCTGGCGTGGTGTTCACGCTGATCTTCTTCGCCCCCGTGCTGCGCTGGCAACGCAACCCCGATGCCTATGACCCGAACATGATCCGGCATCTGGTGCTGCGCATCCCCTTCCTGCAATCCGTGACGGGCGCGGTGCTGTGGGCCATCGGCGTGGTGATTTTCACGACGGTGGCTGCGCAGTTCTCCTCGCGGTGGGCGATCACCGTTGCCGTGACTGCCGTGCTGGGCGGGTTGATGGTGACGTTGATGACGTACATGGAGGCCGAACGCCTGGTCCGGCCCGTCGCTGCCCGCGCCCTGGAGCAAGGCTCTCTGGAGCAATCCGACCTCTAGCCGATGTCCACCCGCCTCATGGCTACCTGGGTGCTGACCAACGCGGTGCCGGTGCTGGGCATCCTGCTGCTGATTTTCGCGCAGGCCCGGAACTTCTTCGACGGTTCGATGGAGGACCTGATCCCCGCGCTCGTGGCGCTGGCCGCCACCGCCCTGCTCACTGGTTTCCTTGGAGCGCGGTTGAGCGCGATGAGTGTGGTGGACCCGGTGCGCGAGCTGCAGTTCGCCATCAACCAGGTGCGTCGCGGAAACCTGGAAACCACGGTGCGCATTTACGATTCCTCCGAGATCGGCGTGGTGCAGGCCGGCTTCAATGAGATGATGCGAGGCCTGCAGGAACGCCAGCAGGTCTCGGACCTCTTCGGCCGCTACGTCGGCACGGAGGTCGCCCGCCGCGCTCTGGAGGAGGACCCGGAGCTGGGCGGCGAATCCCGCGACGTCGCGGTGCTGTTCGTGGACGTCATCGGCTCCACTGGCTTCGCCACGCAGCGTTCCCCGGAGCACGTCGTGTCCGCCCTCAACGAGTTCTTCGACCGCGTCGTGGAGGTCGTCCACGAACACAAGGGCATCATCAATAAA
>DYZK01000005.1 GCA_020741275.1 Corynebacterium urealyticum | reverse complement strand
AGCAGCGCATCGCGGTAGCCCGAGCGATGCTGAAGGACGCCCCCGTGCTGGTGTTGGATGAGGCCACCTCCGCGCTGGATACCAAGGCAGAGCGCGTGGTCCAGGCAGGCCTGGAACAACTGATGGAAGGGCGCACCACGCTGGTGATCGCCCACCGTCTGTCGACGATCGCGAACGTGGACACCATCGTCACCCTGGACGAGGGCCGCGTCGACGAGGTCGGTTCCCCCGCGGAGCTGGCGACCTCCGGGGGGATCTACTCCGAACTGCTGAAGCTCACGGGCTCGACCTCGGCGGCCGACCGCGAACGATTGAAGCGCTTCGGCTTCTGGGAGGGCGAGCCGGAGGATGAGCCCGCGGAAGGTTAAGCACCCGGGCTAGCCGACAACCTCAGGCGACGCGGCAACAAGAAAGGCTCCCACCGGAAAACCGGTTGGGAGCCTCAAAAATTTTCAACTTAAGCGCCGGGGTTTACGCCCAGGGGCTTAAACGAGGGAAAATTCTTTACTTGTCGGTCGCGTTGTTGAAGGCCTCAGCAGCCTTGTCCTTGGTCTCGTTGGCCTTGTCCTGCAGGTCCGACTTAGCCTGGTCGATCTTGCCCTCGGCCTTGGTGGACTCGTCGCCCGTTGCGTTACCGAAAGCTTCCTTTGCCTTGCCCTTGATGTCGTCGAAAGACATGTGCTTCCTCCTAGAAGTAGGAATTTTCCTTTGCCCTTTCCACGGTACAGAAAAACCGCGGGCGGGGCAGGAATAATTTTTAGTACTCGTAGAAACCCTTGCCGGACTTGCGGCCGAAGTGGCCGGCCTGCACCATGCGGCGCAGCAGCGGCGGGCAGGAGTACGTCGGGTCACCGAACTCCTCGAACATGACGTCCGCGATGAACGCACAGGTATCCAGACCAACCATGTCGGCCAGGGTCAGCGGCCCCATCGGGTGCGCAGCACCGAGCTTCATGCCGGTGTCGATGTCCTCAGCGGTGGCCACGCCCTGCTCCACCATGCGGATCGCGGAGAGCATGTACGGCACCAGCAGGAAGTTCACGATGAAGCCGGAGCGGTCCTTCGCGCGGATGGCGGTCTTGCCCATCTTCTCGGTCGCGAAGGTCTGCGCCTTCTCCACTGCCTCGTCGGAAGTGGTCAGCGCCGGGATGACCTCCACGAGCGGCAGGACCGGAACCGGATTGAAGAAGTGCAGGCCGAGCACGCGCTGAGGGTTATTCGTCGCCGAGGCGATGGTCTGGATCGGCAGCGACGAGGTGTTGGAGCACAGCGGCGCGGTCTTGTCCTCGACGATCTCGTCAAGTTGTGCGAAGACGTCCTTCTTGATCTTCTCGTTCTCGACGATGGCCTCCATGACCATCTCGCGGTCCGCGAAGTCCTCCAGGTTGGTGGTGTAGCTCAGACGGGACAGGGTAGCGTCCCGGTCCTCTGCGGAGAGCTTGCCGCGGTCCACTGCCTTGGCCAGGGACTTCTCGATTCGCGCCTGGCCGGCGTCGACGGCCTCCTGCTTCAGCTCCCACACGAGGACGTCCGCGCCAGACTTCGCAGCAACCTCTGCGATTCCAGCTCCCATGAGTCCTGCTCCGACGATGCCTACTCGCTGCACCATGTGAAACCTCCGTTTTGTCGGTCGATAGTTATATTTTCCAGCATAGTGACGCAGGCTACATTTCGCCGTCTTTTTCCCCTCTCCGCTGCCACTCCCCTCGCCTCATTTCCTCCGCCCTTCCGACACGCCGTTGATAGGATGTTCGGCGTGAATATCGACGGCCAAGAAGTCACGGCCCAACGCATCGACTCGGTCATCGACGGGCTCATCGACGTGCGTTTCCACTGGGAGGCCACCACCGAGCGGGTCAACCGGCTCCGCGAGGGCGGACCGGCCACCACCCTGTGTTCCGAGGACTCCGCCCGCCTCTTCGGGTTTGGCCAAAATCTCAGCACAGCCGCGTTCCTGCGAAGCATCGCACCAGCCCAAGCCCCGAGCATTCCCTGGAACGAGCTCGCCTCCTCTCTGCAGACCGTGGGCGAGATCCCGAGCCGCGACGAGCTGGAGGCGCAGCGCCCGGAGCTGAAGAAGCTCGCCGAGTACCGGGGCCTGCGCCGCCTGTTCCGTTCCCGTCCACAGGCCCAGATCGACACGTACCGCCGGTATGCTGCCATCGACAGCGCCACTGTTCACTCCGTGTTGACCGGGGTGGACGCCGCCCTGGGTTCCACGGATCGCGGCCAGTTCTTGGGCATCGACCTCGCGGCGATGCGCGCGGCGATCACCGCCGAACTGGAAAAGCTCACCGGCTGGGAGGTGCACTGGCACCAGCCCGCGGAGATCGATGTCCACCGGCAAGCGCTCACGCGGCTGGCGCAGGTCGAAGCCACCGAGAAATCACTGCTGGCGCAGGTCGAGAGCCAGCAGCGTGCACTGAAGACCAAGCTGGCGGACGCGGAGCTGAGGCAGACCGACATCCAGATCCTCGACCAGCTCACGCCGTCGACGTCCCTGCGCTTAGGCCCCCTGCAGCACCTGAACCTGCTGGACATCGAGGCCGCCACCGTCAGCGACCTCACCCGATACGACGGCGTGGGAGAACAGACCGCTCGGCAGGCGATCGCCGCGGCGAAGCGCTACGCCGCGGAAATGCGTGCGGACCAGCCCGCGGTGATCGACTACCGGGATAAGGGTCCCTCTACCGCCTACGTCCGGGCACTGGCTGAGCTGCTCCAGTTCCGCGAGCAGCGACGCGAGGCGAATCTCGCGGGCCCGTTCCTGGCGCTGCCGGAGGGCGTCGACGCCTCCGCGCAGGGTGTCAGCGACTACGCGCTGGCCCGCCCGGCCAATGGTCCGCATCTGATCACGCAGGCGGAGCTGACGAGGATCCCGACCCGAGGCGCCCCGCTGTCTGCAGAGCAGGCGTGGAATCTCTACGCCATCCGCGCGGCCGAGTTTCACGCCTTCGGCGACGACAAGTCCGCCACCGCCGTGCCGGAGGACATCGCCAAATCCATCGAGGAGATCACCCTCCGCGGCGTGCTGCACGCGAGCTTGCGTGGCTACCAGGACTTCGGGGCAAGGTATGCGCTGGCCCAGCGCAAGGTCCTGATCGGAGATGAAATGGGCCTGGGTAAAACCATGCAAGCCCTGGCGGTATTCGCCCACCTCGCTGCCCGCGGCGAGAAGCACTTCGTGGTGATCTGCCCACCCAGCCTGCGCATCAACTGGCAGCGAGAGATCCAAAAGTTCACGGATCTTGAACCCCACATCATCGCCGGACCGTACAAAGACGCCGCCTACGAGGCCTTCAGCAACCGGGGCGGGATCGCCATCGTGGGGTTCCCCGAGGTGCGCGGGGACTCCACAGTCATGACCGGTGATCTTAAATTCGGCGCGCTCGTCGTCGACGAGGCGCACCGGGCAAAGAACCCCAAGTCCAAGCAAGCCCAGGGGGTGCAGCAACTCACCGCACGGACGGACGTCGTTACCTACCTTTCCGGCACCCCGCTGGAAAACCGGGTGTCGGAAATGGAGACGCTGCTGGGCTACCTCGACCCAGAGCTCGAACCCAAGCTAGAGAAGGCACGCAGGAGCGCTCGTGAGTTCCGCAACGTCGTCGCGCGCCGCTACCTGCGCCGCAACCAGAGCGACGTCCTCGCCGAGCTGCCCCCGCTGACCGAAACGGAGGAATGGATCGAGGCGCGGGAGGCGGACCGCGAGAAATACAACGAGGCCGTCGAAGCGGGCAACTTCATGCAGATGCGGCAGAGCTTCAGCGGGCCGGAGTCGGCGAAGATGGAGCGCTTCGCCGAGCTGCTCACCGATGGTCTGGACGATGATAAGACGATCGTGTTCACGTACTTCCGCGGCGTGCTCAATCACCTCATGGATAGCCTCGGCGACCGGGCATTCGGCCCGATTGCGGGCGGGGTGAGCCACCAGGAACGCCAGCAGGCAGTAGATGATTTCACGGCAGCTGAGCCCGGTGCGGTGCTCGTCGCTCAAATCAATGCGGCCAGCGAAGGACTCAATATCCAGGCGGCGAACCACGTGGTACTCATCGAGCCGCAGCTCAACCCGGCGATCGAGGCGCAGGCCATCGCGCGCGCCCACCGCATGGGCCAGATCAACCCCGTGGAGGTGCACCGGCTGCTCACCCCGGATTCCGTAGAGGAGCGGCTGCACCTACTGCTAGCGACTAAGCGGGAACTGTTCGATTCCTATGCCCGGGACTCGGTGGCCGCCCAACAGAATCCGGAGGCCATGGACATCACTGACCAGCAGGTCATGAGCGAGGTACTCGCCGCCGAGAAGGAGCGGATCAAGGCGCTCCGGGGTGAAACCCCGACCCTCTAGGCCGCTCTAGGCCTCACTCAGCTTCTCCAGCCTGCGTCGGCGGGCGCGCAGCAACGGCCTGCGGGCAAGCACCGGGCGCTAGCCCAGCTGGTTGATCAGCTCATCGGCGCGGTTGCGCAGGTCCTGCTCGAGCTGGTCGGTATCAGGCAGCTCAATGCCGCCAGTGCCATTGCCCGGGCTATTCCCCTCCGGTGCTGGGTTGGTATCCCCACCCGGCTGCTGAGTACCCGAATCCTGGTTATCGCGGCCGCCGAGGCGATTGCGCAGATCATCCAGGTTGGGGCCGCGACTCGGCTCCTCCTGCGTCTCCGGTGCTTCAGTGCTCGGCTCGGTGGTGACGGTGGTGGTTGCGGTCGAGGGGCTGGAGGTCTCGTCGTCCGCCGACTCGTCCGAGCGGTTGTTCCACCACATGAATCCACCGATCAGCAGAGCGATCACCAGCAGGATTCCCAGGATGGGCCCCACTGGGGTGCGACGCTTGCCCTGGCCATTCTGCCCTGGAGTTCCGCCGCTGAACTGGGGGTTGCCGTGCTGCTGTGGCTGGCGCGGCGGGTAGCCATTCGGCGGCTGCTGATAGCCCTGCTGTGGGCTTGGCCCTTGCGGTCCCGGGTAGCCGGCACCGTAGCCCGGTGGTGGGCCCTGCTGGTACTGCGGCTGATTGTGGCGATACTGGGGAGGCTGCCCGTTCTGGTAGTCCGGCTGCCCTGCCGCCCCGTGCGGCGGGTACTGCGCGGCCCCATAGCCCGAGGCGCCCGCTGCCCCGTCCGGGAGGTATTGAGTGTCGAACTGCCCCGTCGCGTCCTGATCCGCCCCGCCCTGTGGGCGAATAATGCGCGTTGCATCATCGTTTCCGTCGAAACCGTCCTCGGCCTGACCAAAGCCCTCGTCGTTGACGCGGGGGAAAAATGAGGTCTCGGCGTCGTCGTCCTCAAAGTCCCAATTGGGACGGCCGTTTCCGTTGTCGCGGTTATTGCTCACAGTCTGTTTCCTCCTTCAAGGGAAGAACCCTTTCTTGAGAAACCAGTCTAGGTGACGTGGGGCCTACCAGGAGTGTGGGCGGGCGGACTTCACATCCGCGGTCTGCTTAGCAGGCCCGCCCCAGGTGAAGGCGGCGGCGGTGTAATTCGCGCCGTAGCTGGCGGAGCTCACCGCGGTCTGGCCATAATCGGACCAACCCCACTTGGTTCCTTCGGCGCCCGGCAGCTGCGCAGTACCCCAGTTCTGGCGGGTGCCGTCGCTGGCCACGGGGGCCGCCGTGCCCATCCAGAACAGCACCGGGGAGTCGGGGGTGTTCTTGCGCAGGTTATCGAGGAAGACCGCAGCGTCCGTCGCGCTCGTCAACGAGGTGCCCCACTTATCCCCCGCCACAGTGCTCCACAGGCCATAGCGCTGGGCGGTCTTGGTGATCGCCTCCGGGTACTTCTTATAGAGCTGGTTAGCTGCATCGTCGTCGGAGATGCGGAGCATCTTCTGGGTGAGGTACCAATCGCGGCCGGACCTATCCCCGGACTTCAGGACGTAGTCCGCGATGTACATCTTCATCACGGACAGCCCGGGGCGTGGTTCGTCGGCGTTGCCGGTCTTCGCGATCCCCTTCGGGGTGACGACGGCCATCGTGGTCTCGGCAGGCACGTTGATGATGTACTTGCCCAGATCTTCGGACGTCGCTGGCCATGCAGCGAGCGCTTCCTGCTTCGCCGCGTTCGTTGCGCCAACCGGGCCCGCGACAGCCGAGACAGTGAGGCCCGCACCGAGAAGTACGGCAGCGATCGAGCGCGCCGGTGTCGCGACAGTGCGAATATTGAACTTCACTGTTCCACCTTCAAACGTCCAGGGCGCCTGAAGCAGGACAAACGCAGCTTGAGGCACGAGGTTTTCGGATTAACCCTACCTTAGAGACCTCTCAGAGCAATCCAGCCCATCCAGATTCTTCAGCACAGGGCAAGAGAATCTCGGTACTTAAGCCCGCCCGGAGGCCATGAGGGTCTCCATGAGCTCTTCCTTGACCACCGGCTTCAGCCCCCAGGGGTCCACGCCCACGTCGACCTGGCCGATCCCGGTGATGGGCCTCGGCGAGTGAAGGTGGCCGTGAAGCATCCAGGGCACATCCAGGCGCAGTTCGTCGTGGCGGGAACCACCCGGGATATGGTCCTGGCCGGGGCGCGGGAAGTGGTTGAGCCACACCGTGTGGCCTTCCCAGAGGAGGTTTTGCATCGACTGCACGGAGTCGAAGACCTCCAAGAAGCGGGGCTGGCGCAGGTAGGCGTACGTGTGTAGCGGGTGGGTCGAGTCGTGGTTTCCGCTCACCAGGTGGAGGTAGACCCGCGGCATATCATCCCCCCGCAGCGCCGACTGGATCTTGTCGAGCGCTGCCTCTTCTTGTGGCTCCCAGCCGCTGGAGATATCTCCGAGGATCCACAGGTGATCCCCCTCCCGCAGGGCTTCGCGCAGGTTGCCGAGCAGCGTCTCGTCATGCCGGGCAACCCCGGCCTCATCCTCACCGAAACCCCTAATGCCGGACACCAAGGGGTGCCCAAGATGCAGATCGCTCGTGAACCAGGTCGTGGATCCTTCTCCGCCGGTCAACATCGCGCACACCTCCCTCATTCCTCACGCGCGCTGTGCCCGTCTCACTGACGGCCACGCTCTGTTCAACACTTGCACCCCAGCTTAGCCAGGCTCAACATAAAACCGCCCCGTTTCACACGTTGGGAACTAAATCCCATATAGTGATCTTATGACTCAGCACAACACCACCACGAACACCACCACCGTGGACGCCGAAGAGCGCTCGGCACGCATCGCTGTCTTCGCCTTCCCAGCGTTCATCCTGGCCGGCTCCGCCCTGGCCTTCTTCTCCCCCAGCACCTTCACCCCGCTGGCCCCGCACGTCTCCACGATGATCGCCATCATCATGCTGTGCATGGGGCTCACGCTGACCCTGCCGGACTTCAAGGAAATCCTGCGCCGTCCCTGGCCGATCTTCATCGGCGTGATCGCCCAGTTCATCATCATGCCGCTGGGTGCGGTCGCGGTCGCCAAGCTGCTGGGGCTCAACCCGATGCTCGCCATCGGTCTACTGATGTTGGGCTCCGTCCCCGGCGGCACCACCTCCAACGTGGTCGCCTACCTCGCGAAGGGCGACGTCGCGCTCTCCGTCGCCATGACCTCCGTGTCGACGATCCTGTCCCCCATCGCCACCCCGATCATCATGCTGCTGCTCGCCGGTGAGGAGACCCCGGTCGACGGCGCCAACATGGCCTGGTCCCTGGTCCAGACGGTGCTGCTGCCCGTCGTGGGAGGCCTGGTCATCCGCGTGATCTTCGACCGCTTCGTTACCGCGCTACTGCCGATCCTGCCGTGGCTGTCCATCATCGCCATTGGTGGGGTGGTCTTCCCCGCCGTCGCGAAATCCTCCGACACCCTAGCTAAGGTCGGTCTACTCACTCTCATCGCGGTGATCCTGCACAACGCCATCGGCTACGGCCTGGGCTTCCTGGCCACCAAGATTTTCGGCTACTCCCAGGCTGTCGCGCGCACCACCTCCATCGAGGTCGCTACCCAGTCCGCAGGCCTATCCTCCGCGATGGCCGGCAAGTACTGGAGCCCCGAGGCAGCCATCCCGGGCGCGATCGCCGCGGTCTGGCACAACATCTCCGGCGCGATCTTCGCCTTCCTGGCCCGCCGCATCGACGCCAAGCGCGCGTCTCAGCCCACTGGCCACGCCGCTGAGCACAGTGCCGCACAGGCCAGCCCAGCGACCACCCCAACCCCAGTCGCAGACTAAAGATCACAGAGCCCGCTCCCGGGCCCCGCACGTAAAACCGGCGCCCACGCGAAGGGCCCAGGGCTGCCTCTATGCACAACGACCCGGCTACGCCAAGATTGGCGGCCGGGTCGTCGACGTTTTGGGAAGGAAGCTAGCCCTCGCCCCCGGTGGACAGGGCAGCGACGAAGGCCTCCTGCGGCACCGAGACGGTACCGATGTTCTTCATGCGCTTCTTA
>DYZK01000004.1 GCA_020741275.1 Corynebacterium urealyticum | reverse complement strand
CGATCCTCGCGCTGCGCGCCGCGCAGCGGGGTTGGCAGGTGCACGGCTACGACCCCGGTTCCCATCCGGAAGCAGGAGGGGCGGATGCATGGCCGGCCTGGCCCGCCACCTATGGTGCCTTCGCCCCGGAGATCCCCGATTGGGCGGGCAGCATCTTTTCCCCCGCCGAATCCATCCGCGTGACCCCCACCCCGGGGTCCACCACGCCGCTGGGCTTTTGCTACCGCATGATGTCCAAGGACGGCCTGCGCACGGCGGCGGCTGAGGCGGTAGAGCGCACCGGGGGAAGCCTGCATGCCGAAGCCATCACCGAGGAGCAATTCTCCGACTTGCCGGGGCTCACGGTGGACTGCCGCGGGGCCGCGACCGGTGGCGCGCTGTGGCAGATCGCGGTGGGCTACGTGCTTCGCCCGGTGCGTGGGTCCAGCGCCACGCTGTCCGAGGCGCTAACCACCCCGACCCTCATGGACTGGACCGCCTCCCCCGCGGCGGAACCCGATGGCGCCAAGCCCAGCTTCCTCTACGTCCAGCGCCTCCCTGAAGGCTGGCTGGCTGAGGAGACGATCCTGGCAAGCACCTCCCGCCCCACAGAGTCCGATTACGCCCTGCTGCGCTCCCGGCTCGACTCTCGGTTGGCTAGCCTCCAGGGCGAGGTCTGGCGCGAGAAGCTGGAGATCGCCGATGAAGAGCTCGTTGCCATCCCCATGGGCACCACCGCTGCTGGCTCAGCGGTGCACACCTTCGGTGCCCGAGCCGGCTTTATCCATCCCGCGACCGGCTATTCGGTCGGCACGGCGCTGCAGGAGGTGGATGACTTCCTCGACCGTGCGGAATTGGCGCCTACCGGGATCAGGCGCGTTGGTTTGAGCTGTATGGGGCTGGCCCGCCGAGCGAACGTGACCCTCGCCCGGGCCCTGCGGCGCATCGGATCCCTGCTGCTCGCCGAGGCCAACACCACGGACGTCCAGAGCTTCTTCGCCGCCTTCTTCTCCCTGCCCACCGCCGACCAGCTGGCCTACCTCTCGGGACGCAGCGGGCTGCGCACCGCCCGGACAATGTGGCGGCTAAGGAAAAACACCGGGTGGACTCACCCGGTGTTACTCCCCCTCTATCGCCGCCCCTGGCGCTACCTGCGCTTCGGCCTGCAGCGTGGCTAGACCGAGAAGCCGAGGTAACGCAGCTGCTCGCGGCCTTCCTCGTTGATCATCTGCGGGCCCCAGGCCGGGGTCCAGACCCAGTTGATCTGCAGGTCCTCGTACTCCTGGAGGATGCCCAGGACCGCGGTCTGCGCCTGGTCCTCAATCATGTCGTGCAGCGGGCAGGCCGGGGAGGTCAGCGTCATGTTGATCATGACGGTCTTGCCCTCATCCCAGACGTCGTAGACCAAGCCAAGGTCAACGACGTTGATGCCCAGCTCCGGGTCGATGACGTCCAGCAGGCACTCCTCGATCTTGCCGTAACGCTCAAGATCCTCCGGGCTCGGGTTCGCCGGCGGCTCCGGGACCTCGTTGAGCGGCGACGGGTCCATCTCCGGGCTGGAAGGGTTCTGTTCAGACATTGCTTTCCTCGCTTTGGGGGTTTGGGCTTAAGTGCCGTGAAAGAAACGGTGGATTGTCGGTTAATGGGTAATGGCGTTAGTCGCTAAGCGTCTTCGGACTGCTCGGGCGGGGAGACGCCCGCGTCGATCGCGGCGGCCTCGAAGGCCTTCCATCCCAGCAACGCGCACTTCACTCGGGCCGGATACTTGGAGACACCGCTAAAGGCGATGCCGTCGCCGATGAGGTCCTCATCGCCCTCCAGCTTGCCGCGGGAGGTGATCATCTTCTCGAACTCGGCGAGCTTCGCGAAGGCTTCGGTGACCGGCAGGCCCACGATCTCGTCGGCCATCACGGAGGTGGAGGCCTGGCTGATAGAACAGCCCACTGCGTCGTAAGAGATGTCCTGAACCGTCTTGTGGTCCTCGCTCAGGTGCACCCGCAGCGTCAGCTCGTCACCACAGGAGGTGTTCACGTGGAAGACCTCCGCGTCATAAGGCTCGCGCAGGCCGGCGTGCTCCGGGTGCTTGTAATGGTCCAGGATGACCTCCTGGTACATCTGTTCCATTCTCATGTACTTTCACCACCGTTTTGAAGGTTGAGGTTGTGTAGTTGGGTTCAGGTCTTCCGCTACGCCGGGCGCGCTGACGTCCTAAAAAGAAGCGCAGCCACCCGGGTGGCGGGGCTAGACGCCGAAGAACTCCTGCGCCTTGCGGATGCCCTCGACGAGCCGGTCGATCTCCCACTTCTCGTTATAGACGTAGAAGCTGGCGCGCGCCGTGGCCTGCACACCCAGGCACGTATGGGCCGGCCACGCGCAGTGGTGCCCCACCCGGATGGAGACTCCCTGGTCATCCAGGATCTGCCCCAGGTCGTGCGGGTGGATGCCGTCGACCACCATGCTCACCGCGCTACCCCGGTTGTGCATATCGAGCGGACCGATGATCCGCAGGCCCGGGATCTCGCTGAGCTGGGCCAACGCGTAGGCGGTGAGCTCGTGCTCGTGGGCGGCAACCTTGTCCATGCCCAGCTCGTTGAGGTAGGCCACCGCAGCCCCAAGACCCACGACCTGGGAGGTCATCTGGGTACCCGCCTCGAACTTCTGCGGGGCGTCGGCGAAGGTGGAGCCCTCCATCGTCACCTTCTGGATCATCGACCCGCCGGTGAGGAACGGTGGCAGCACGCGCAGATGCTCCTTCTTGCCGTACAACACGCCCACGCCGTTGGGGCCCAGCATCTTGTGCCCGGAGAACGCCGCGAAGTCCACATCCAGGTCGTGGAAGTCCACGGCCATGTGTGGCACGGACTGGCAGGCATCCAGCACGAAGAGTGCGCCGACCTCGCGGGCCCGCCGCACGGCCTCCTTGACGTCCAGCACCGCACCGGTGACGTTTGACTGGTGCGTGAGTGCGACGACCTTCGTCTTCTCGCTGAGCTGCAGGCTGTCCAGGTCGATGCGGCCGTCCTCAGTGGCGCGGAACCACTTCAGGGTTGCGCCCGTGCGACGTGCCAGCTCCTGCCAGGGCACGAGGTTGGCGTGGTGCTCCAGCTCGGATACGACGATCTCGTCGCCTTCGGTGACCTGGAGCTCGCCGGCCCGGGAATCCCCCAGGACGAAAGCCACCTCGTTGAGCGCCTCGGTGGCGTTCTTCGTGAAGGCGATCTCCTCATCCGCCGCGCCAACGAAGGCCGCGATGGCCTCGCGGGCGCCCTCATAAGCGTCGGTGGCCTCCTCCGCGATCTGGTAGGCACCGCGGTGGACCGGGGCGTTGTGCTTGGTGAGGAAGTCGCGCTCCGCGTCCAGCACCTGCAGGGGGCGCTGCGCGGTCGCCCCGGAATCGAGGTAGATCAGCGGCTGGCCGTCCCGAACGGTGCGGGAAAGGATGGGGAAATCCTGTCGGATCGCTTGGGTGTCGAGATGAGTATCAACCATGAAAACCTTCGATTCTTCGCTTCTTTATCCGCAGTGACGCGGTTGAAGCATTCCTGCGGGGATTGAAAACCCACCCCAGGGGGTCGCGGGGTGGGACTTTCGGTGCGTCTTTAAGCGTTGACGAACTTGTCGTAGCCCTCGTTCTCCAGCTGCTCTGCCAGCTCCGGGCCACCGGAGGTGACGATGCGGCCACCGGCGAAGACGTGAACGTGATCCGGCTTCACGTAGTTAAGGATGCGCTGGTAGTGCGTAATCATCAGCACGCCACCGTTCTCGCGCTCCTGGTAGTTGTTGATGCCCTCAGAGACGATGCGCAGGGCGTCGACGTCCAGGCCGGAGTCGGTCTCATCGAGGATGGCGAACTTGGGCTTCAGCAGGCCGAGCTGCAGCACCTCGTGGCGCTTCTTCTCGCCGCCGGAGAAGCCCTCGTTGACGGAACGCTCGGAGAAGGACGGGTCGATGTCCAGTTCCTTCATCGCCTCGCGGGCCTCCTTAACCCACTCGCGCAGCTTCGGAGCCTCGCCACGGGTGGCGGTGGCTGCGGAGCGTAGGAAGTTGGCCATGGACACGCCCGGCACCTCGGTCGGGTACTGCATCGCCAGGAACAGGCCTGCGCGGGCACGCTCATCGACATCCAGGTCGAGGAGGTTCACGCCGTCGAGCAGCACCTCGCCCTCGGTGACCTCGTAGCGCGGGTGGCCGCTGATGGCGTAGGCCAGGGTGGACTTACCGGAGCCGTTCGGTCCCATGATGGCGTGGGTCTCGCCGGAGTTGATGGTGAGGTTCACGCCGTTGAGGATCTTCTTCGGCTCGTCGTTCTCGTCCGAGGGCAGGACCTGGGCGTGGAGGTTCTTGATCTCAAGAGTGCTCATACTAGTGATGTTTCCTTTGAAAGATTCTTGGGAGGATTAGCGGGTTAGAGGACGGTGCGCTCGAGCTCGTTGCCGACGAGCTCTTCCAGGTGCTCGCGGACGGACTCCACCGGGATGCGACGGATCACGTCGGTGAAGAAACCGCGGACGATGAGCATCTTGGCCTGCGCCTCCGGAATGCCCCTGGCCTGCAGGTAATACATCTGCTCGTCATCGAAGCGACCCACGGTGGCGGCGTGGCCAGCACCTACGATCTCGCCGGTCTGGATCTCCAGGTTCGGCACGGAGTCCGCTCGGGCGCCGGTGGTCAGCAGCAGGTTGTTATTGGTCTCGTAGGTGTCCGTCCCGGTTGCCTCCGGGCGAATCAGGACGTCACCGATCCACACGGTGCGGGCATCGCGCTTACGCTCGGACGCCGGGCGATCCGCGTCGGCCGGGTCGCCCTGCAGAGCACCCTTGTAGAGCACGTTGGAACGGCAGTTCTGGACGGAGTGGTCGATGAGCAGGCGCTGCTCGAAGTACTGGTTCGCATCGGCGAAGTTCACGCCCAGCATCTCCACGTCGCCACCCGGTGCGGTGTAACGCACGTGTGGCACGGAGCGCAGGATCTCGCCGCCGAATGCCGCGTAGGCGTGGCGGACGGTGGCGTCGCGACCAGCCTGAATGTGGGAGTTGGAGAGGTGGACGCCGTCGTCCTCCCAGTCGTCCAGCACCACGGTGACCAGCTTCGCGCCGTCGCCGACGACGAACTCGACGTTGTCGGAATGCGCGCCGGAACCCTGATAGCGCAGGATGACGACAGCCTCGGCATGACGCTCGAGCTCGACGACCAGGGTGCTGTAGGAGACCTGATCCTCGCCTGGGCCGGTGATCGTGATCTCGATCGGCTCGGTCAGCGCGGTCTCCTTCGCGACCTGGACGTAGTCCGCGACCGGGGCGTTCTCCCAGGCCTGGGCTGCGGCGCGGTCCACCGGTGCGCCAGCCAAACCGACGCGCGGGTCGGAGGAGTCAACCTTCGTCACGGAGACGTTGTCGCCGGCGTTTTCCGGGACCTCAATGACGACATTGGCGTCCGTCGGAGCTGCGGCGGTGCCGTCGTGCAAACCACGAAGGCGGCGCAGCGGGGTGAAGCGCCAGTCCTCGTCGCGGCCCTTCGGGATCGCGAAGTCCTCGGCCTTGAAGGAGGTGAAGCGGTCGCCCTTGGTCTGGTGATCGGTTCCCGCCTTGACGGTTTGGTTCTGAACGTTTTCCAAGGTGGTCATCTGGCTTAGCCCACCGATCCTTCCATTTGCAGTTCGATCAGACGGTTGAGCTCAAGCGCGTACTCCATCGGGAGCTCCTTGGCGATGGGCTCCACGAAGCCACGAACAATCATCGCCATCGCCTCTTCCTCCTCGAGACCGCGGCTCATCAGGTAGAAGAGCTGATCCTCGGAGACCTGGGAGACGGTCGCCTCGTGGCCCAAGGTGACGTGGTCGTTGCGGATGTCGTTGTACGGGTATGTATCCGACCGGGAGATGGAGTCCACCAGCAGGGCGTCACACTCAACCTGGGAGGCGGAGTGGTGCGCATTCGGGTGAACCTCGATCAGGCCACGGTAGGCCGCGCGGCCACCGGAACGGGCCACGGACTTCGAGACGATGTTGGAGCTGGTGTACGGCGCCATGTGGGTCATCTTCGCGCCGGTGTCCTGGAACTGGCCCTCGCCCGCGAAGGCGACGGACAGGACCTCGCCCTTGGCGTGCGGACCAGTCATCCACACGGCCGGGTACTTCATGGTGACCTTGGAGCCGATGTTGCC
>DYZK01000003.1 GCA_020741275.1 Corynebacterium urealyticum | reverse complement strand
CCACGATGCCCCGGCCCTGTTCCTCACCGCCAAGGACGGCGTGGAGGACCGTATCCACGGCCTGACTATCGGCGCGGACGACTACGTCACCAAGCCCTTCTCCCTGGAAGAGGTCATCACCCGACTGCGTGTGATCCTGCGCCGGGTGGCCAAGGACGACTCCGAGGAATCCAGCCTCATCACCTACGAGGACATCACCTTGGATGACGACATGCACGAGGTCACCAAGGCCGGGGAGGTCGTGGACCTGTCCCCGACGGAGTTCCAGCTGCTGCGCTACCTGATGGTTAACGCAGAGGTTGTGCTCTCCAAGTCCAAGATCCTGGACCACGTGTGGAACTACGACTTTGGCGGGGATGGCAACGTCGTCGAGTCCTACGTCTCCTACCTGCGCCGGAAGATCGACACGAAGGAGCCCCGACTGATCCACACCGTCCGCGGCGTGGGTTACGTGCTGCGTAAGCCACGCTCCTAGGTTCCCTGGTCGATGGCTTCCTTCCCTGAGAATTCGGACGGCCCCGGCGCCGGGGCAGCGAATGCCGCTGGTTCTCCCGGCGCGGACGCGGCCGACGCTTCCACCTCACTGGTGGGCGACGAGCACGGTGAGTTCCAGCGCCCTGGGCGCTTCCTGTCGAATTTCCCGCTGCGTGTCAGCCTCGTCGTCGTGATGACATTCCTCGCCGCACTCGGTCTTTCTTTTTCCGGTGCGGTGACGACCTCTACGTTGCAGCACTTCATGGTCTCGCGCGTGGATGACCAGCTGAACAGCGCGATCAACGGTTGGGCCTACCGGACCACCGACGATGAACGTTCCTACCAAGACAAGCCCGGCAGCAGCACCCCGCAGCCCAACCGGCCGCCCACGGATTTCTTCGTCCGCGTGGTGGACGGCGAGATCTCTATTGAGCCGCTGAACTCGGTCTTCGATTCCGCCCCGGAACTGCGGGGATTGGAACAGCCCAGGGAACCCGTGACGGTCCCCGCCCGCGCGGGGAGCGCTTCCCACGCCCCGTGGCGTGCGGCCTCCGTCGAGAACCAGGACGGCACCGTCACCATCGTTGCCTTGCCGCTGGAGGGTGAGGAGCACACCATCCGCAGGCTGGTGTACCTGCAGATCATCATCGGTTTCCTGGTGGTGGCCTCCATCATGATCGTCTCCCAGTACCTGGTGCGCCGCGCCCTCCGTCCGCTGAACCAGGTGGAGAAGACCGCCTCCCTGATTTCCCAGGGCCACCTCGACCAGCGCGTCCCCAACTGGGAGCCGGACACTGAGGTCGGTCGCCTGGCACAGGCCTTCAACCGGATGCTCGCGCAGATCCAGGGCGCGTTCCTCGCGGTGGGTGCCTCCGAGCGCCAGGCTCGCAAGTCCGAGGCCACGATGCGCCGCTTCATCGGGGATGCTTCCCACGAGCTGCGTACCCCGCTGACCTCCGTGCGGGGCTACGCGGAGCTCTATCGCTCCGGGGCCACCGACGATGCGGACATGGTCATCGGCCGTATCTCCGATGAGGCGGAGCGGATGGGACTGTTGGTGGAGGACCTGCTGGCCCTGGTCCGCATGGACGAGGGACGGCCCCTGCAGAACCAGCGGGTGGATGTGCTGGAGCTGGCGCTGCGCGCCGCCGACGGGGCCCGGGCGGGCTTCCCGGGGCGCAGCATCGGCGTCGAGAATCACTACGGCTCCATCCCGGTGGTGATGGGGGACGCCAACCGCCTGCACCAGGTGATCAGCAACCTCCTCACGAACGCGCTGAAGCACGCGGGTGAGGACGCCAACGTGAAGATCAGCCTGCTCAAGACGAGCCCTGAGCTGGTCACCATCGATGTTCAGGACGATGGCGAGGGCATCCCCGCCGACGCCCTGCCACATCTCTTCGAGCGTTTCTACCGCCCGGACGGCTCACGCTCCCGCGCCTCGGGCGGCTCCGGGCTGGGCCTGTCAATCGTGCAGTCTTTGGTCAAGGCGCACGGCGGGGCGATCACCGTGGACTCCACGCTAGGGGAGGGTACGACCTTCAGGGTGCAGCTGCCCGTTGCGCCGGAGGATTCTCCAGCGCAAATTTCACCAGAAGACTGACTTTGGGGTTGCGGGGCAGCATATTGTGCGCCACCTGTAGCTGCGGGTAGAAGTCTTGCACCCGCACCAGACGCAATGGGCCCGGGTGCTGGGGGATACCGCCGGTCGGTTCGGCCTCGCCCAAGGCGAAGGCCGCGTTGAGGGGGACCATGCGGTCGTAATCGGAGGCGATCTGCGTGATCGGGACGGTGCACTCCCCGGCCGGCGCCAGCGCGTCGGCCAATGCGGGGGAACCCACGACCTGTTCCGCGAAGGCAGGCGCCATGACGGTGCTGATCACCCGATTGACCAGAACCTCCCGTGCGGTCCCGGACCACGGCATGTGCACGCCGCGGAAGTCCGCGCCCAACCCCACGATATGGTTGACCACGTCCCCGCCGGGACGGCTCGCCACGGCCAGGGAGATCAGCCCGCCCTGGGAGTGCGCGACGAGGTCGAAGGACTCCGCTCCAGTGGCCTCCTGGAGCGCGGCGATCTGTGCACGCGTTTGGGCGATGGACTGTGCCAGCGGGGTGGTGCCATTGTCCCCATATCTGACGGAGAATACCCGCCGGTCCCGGCCGTCGAAGGTGCTGCGCAGATAGGGCACCATGCGCGCGAAGTTCCCGCGGCCGCCCACGGTCCCATGCACCACGACGACGGGGCGGGGCTCGGAGGGTATCACCCGGTGGGTGGGGGATTCCTCCCACTGGCCGAGGTCCGGGATGTGGGCCAGCAGCGAGCGCCGCGGCGCGGTCTCCTGGCCGAGCCCGGAGTGCAGGACGGGGCTGCGGCGGGGACTGCGGGGAGTGGACGGGGACATGTCGTTGTAGAACCCTGGGGTTTTAGGCCTCGTCCTCCGGAACGCCAGCAACACCCTGGCTGCGCAGCCCCGCGCGGATCTTCGCCGCCGCATCATCCATTTTCGCCGGGTCCGTCTGGTCCATCGGGATGATGTTCTGCAGGCTGTAGCCGGACATGTCGGCAGCCGGGAACAGGTGGATGTGGGTGTGTGGCACCTCGAAACCGGCGATCATGTAGCCGCAGCGCGGGGCGTCAAAGGCCTCGCAGATAACCTTGCCGATCACCTGGGCGAGCTCGTTGAGTTTGCCCCATAGCTCGGCCGGCACATCGGTCCAGCGGTCGATCTCCTGGACTGGGACCACCAGCACGTGGCCGTAAGCGACCGGCTCGATGGTGAGGAATGCGGCAACCTCGGCGTCGCGGTAAACGAAGCGGCCTGGAAGTTCGCCGTTGATGATTTTCGTGAAAACGGTAGCCATACCTTGCGATCGTACCCGCGAAAGCAGCGGCGAACAGGGCTTTGGGGCAGCGTCGCGTGAGGCTGTCCGGCGGGCTCGCTAGACTGGCACACTATGCGCATTCTTGTACTTGGCAGCGGTGCCCGCGAGCACGCATTGGCTTATTCCCTGTCCCGTGATGAGTCCGTCTCTGAGGTCCACGTCAGCCCCGGCAACCCGGGGATGAAGGCCATCGCCACGCTCCACCCGGATGACTCGAATCCTGTGGGCCTGGCCCAGGAGCTCGGGGTGGATCTGGTCGTGATCGGCCCGGAGATCCCGCTGGTCGCGGGCGTGGGTGACGAACTGCGGGATGCAGGATTCGCGGTCTTCGGCCCGTCCAAGGCTGCGGCTCAGATCGAGGGGTCCAAGGCTTTCGCGAAGGACGTCATGGCGCGCGCCGGGGTCCGAACCGCCTCGGCGGAGTCCCTGCAGCCGGGTACGTCGGATGCGGAGATTGAGGGGGCCCTGGACCGTTTCGGTCCTCGCTTCGTCGTGAAGGACGACGGCCTGGCCGCGGGTAAGGGAGTCGTCGTCACCGACGACCGTGCTGCCGCGCGCGCCCACATCGACGACGTCCACGCCGGCGGCAACCCGGTGCTGCTGGAAAGCTTCCTGGATGGTCCGGAGGTCTCCCTGTTCTGCCTGGTGGACGGCGAGACGGTTGTCCCGTTGATCCCGGCGCAGGACTTCAAGCGCGTCGGTGAGGGCGATACTGGCCCGAACACCGGCGGCATGGGTGCCTACGCTCCGCTGCCGTGGCTGCCGGAAGGCGGCGTGCAGCGCATCGTCGACGAGGTCTGCATCCCCGTCGCCAAGCAGATGGCCGAGGACGGGGTGCCGTACTCCGGCCTGCTCTACGCGGGTCTGGCCTGGACCTCCAACGGTCCGGAGGTCATCGAGTTCAACTGCCGTTTCGGTGATCCGGAGACCCAGCCGGTGCTGCAGCTGCTCGACACCCCGCTGGCGGGCGTGCTGAATGCCGTCGCCACCGGCACGCTCGCGGAACTGCCGCCGCTTCAGTGGAAAGACGGCTACGCGCTGACCGTCGTGCTCGCCGCGGAGGGCTACCCGGAGTCCGCGAAGAAGGGTGGGGTCATCACAGGCGCTGAGGCCGGTAGCGAGGATCGCGGTGTCCGCGCTGCTGGCGTGGCCGAGAAGGACGGCATGCTCGTCGCTGCGGGTGGCCGTGTGCTCAACGTGGTGGGCGAGGGCGCGACCCTCGAGGAGGCCCGTGGAAAGGCCTACGCCACCCTGGCCACCATCGACCTGCCGGGCGGGCACTTCCGTAAGGACATCGCCCTGGCCGCCGTCGAGGGCAAGATCACCGTCCCGGGCGAGGGGCAGGCCTAAGCCGCAGGCGAGAAACCGATGCCCGAAGGACACGTGATTCATCGGCTGGCGGCCCAGCTCAACCAGCTGTTCGCCGGCCACGCCCTGCGCGTGAGCAGCCCACAGGGGCGCTTCGCCGAGGAGGCCGGCGCCCTGACCGGCGACATGCTGGACCGGGCAGAGGCCTGGGGCAAGCACCTGTTCTTAAGCTTCGGCAACCCCCGCAACCCACACCGGCGAGCCGACCACATCATCCATATCCACCTGGGTCTGATCGGCACCCTGGCCATCGAGCCCTTCACCGGGGGCCAACCCCGCGGTCAGGTGCGCCTGCACCTGCACCGCATCGACGCCGAGGGTGGGGAGGATATGTGCACCTGGAGCAATGCGGTGGAGGCGAATCTGCGCGGACCCCAGTGGTGCCGCCTCATCACCGACGAGGAGATGGATGCCGCGGTCGCCAAGCTCGGCGCCGACCCGTTGCGCTCCACCGACCCGGAGGTTGACCCGGAAAACGCCGCGAAACTCGCGGAGCTCGATCAGTTCCTCTCCCGCTCCCGCCGAAGCATCGGTTCGATCCTCATGGACCAGGCTCGCTACGCCGGGGTGGGAAACATCTATCGGGCTGAAACCCTGTTCCGCCTGGGCATCCACCCGGACGTCCGCGCCTGCGACCTGGCGGCGGAGGAACGCGAGAGCGTGTGGCAGGACCTCGTGGAACTCATGGCCGAGGGTGAGGCCAGCGGAAGGATCGATACCGTCCGCACCGAGCACACCCCGGAGGTGATGGGCCGGGCTCCCCGCAAGGACGACCACGGTGGTGAGGTCTACGTCTACCGTCGCGCCGGGCAGCCCTGCTATGTCTGTGGTGAGGAGATCAGCCACCGCGTGGCGGAAGGCCGAAACCTCTTCTGGTGCCCCGGCTGCCAGCCCGCGGCATAGCCGTTAAAACGCTGGTCACCATCCCCACGGCACAGCCCGGCGCCCCTGTGGGATAATGAGGGGCGTGACTGCTGCAAAGAAGAATATTTCCAACGTCCTCGCCACCCGCTATGCCTCCCCGGAGATGACCAACCTGTGGTCCCCGGAGGAGAAGATCAAGATGGAGCGCCAGCTCTGGCTCTCCGTGATGAAGGCTCAGAAGGAACTCGGCATCGAGATCCCGGCCGAGGCTCCGGCCGCCTATGAGAAGGTCCTCGACCAGGTGGACCTGGCCTCCATCGCCGAGCGGGAGAAGGTCACCCGCCACGACGTGAAGGCCCGCATTGAGGAGTTCAACGACCTCGCTGGCTTCGAGGAGATCCACAAGGGTATGACCTCCCGCGATCTCACGGAGAACGTGGAGCAGCTGCAGATTTACCGCTCGCTCGTGCTGGCCCGCGATAAGGGCATCGCCGTCCTCAACCGCATCGGCCGCCTGGCCGGCGAGTACCAGGGGCTCGTGATGGCGGGCCGTTCCCACAACGTCGCCGCGCAGGCCACCACCCTGGGCAAGCGCTTTGCTTCCGCGGCCGATGAGCTGCTGCTGGGCCTGGCGCGCGCCGAGGAGCTGCTGGCACGCTACCCGCTGCGCGGAATCAAGGGCCCGATGGGTACCGCGCAGGACATGCTGGACCTGCTGGGCGGTGACGAGGCGAAGCTCGCGCAGCTGGAGACGCAGATCGCCGACGGCTTGGGCTTTGGCCAGGTCTTCAACTCCGTCGGCCAGGTCTACCCGCGCTCCCTCGACTTCGACGCCCTGTCCGTCCTCGTGGAGCTGGGCGCGGCGATGAGCTCGTTGTCCATGACGATCCGCCTCATGGCGGGCAACGAGACCGTCACCGAGGGATTCAAGGAGGGCCAGGTCGGCTCGTCCGCGATGCCGCACAAGATGAACGCCCGCTCCTGCGAGCGCGTCGGCGGCATGCAGGTCCTGCTGCGCGGTTACCTGACGATGGCAGCCGATCTCTCGGGCGCCCAGTGGAACGAGGGCGACGTCTTCTGCTCCGTTGTCCGCCGCGTCGCCCTTCCGGATGCGTTCTTCACCTTCGACGGCATGTGCGAGACCTTCCTCACCGTGCTCGACGAGTTCGGGGCCTTCCCGGCGATGATCGAGCGCGAGCTGGAGCGCTACCTGCCGTTCCTGGCCACCACCCGCATCCTCATGGCTGCAGTGCGCGCGGGCGTGGGCCGCGAGACCGCCCACGAGGTCATCAAGGAAAACGCGGTGGGCATGGCGCTGGATATGCGCGAGCGTGGCGCGGAGCAGAACCTCATCGAGCGCCTCGCCAACGACGAGCGTCTGCCGATGAATGAGCAGGATCTCCACGACGCCCTGGCTGACCGCAAGTCCTTCATCGGTGCGGCCGAGTCCCAGGTCTCCCGCGTGCTGGACCGCGTGGCGTCCATCGTCCAGACCCACCCGGACGCCGCGGCCTACACCCCTGGCGAGATTCTCTAAACCGGCACCGCTCCCACGTATTTCGGTAAATTCGAAGGCGTGGGAGCATTGATTTGGTTTATCGCAGCCCTGGTCCTCGCCGGTCTTGAACTGGCGGCCGGGGAGTTCACCCTGCTTATGCTGGCCGGCGGCGCGACCGTCGGCGGCCTCGTGGAGTGGGCGGGCGCACCGACCTGGGCGTCGATCGTCGCCTTCGGCATCGCCACTGCTGGGCTGATCCTGTTCCTGCGTCCCATTCTTCGCCGTAGGCTGCACGGACCGAAGGCGCTCGATACCTCCCAGCAGGCCTTGGTCGGTGCGGCCGCTGAGGTACTGGAGGACGTCGGCGCCCGCGGTGGGCAGATCCGCCTGGACGGTTCCATCTGGTCCGCGCGCTCGATGGACCCATCTGAAACCTTCACCAGGGGCGAAGAGGTTCACGTCATCGATATCGATGGCCCGACCGCTGTCGTGTGGAAGCGTGAATAGCGGGATATCAGTCCGTGAAAGAACCAACCAGGAAACGGTAAACACATGTCCGGCATGATCTTTCTCTTAGTTCTGTTGGCTTTCATCGCTCTCGTCGTGGTGAAATCCATCGCCCTGATCCCCCAAGGCGAGGCGGCCGTCATCGAGCGGCTTGGTAGCTACACCCGCTCGGTATCGGGCGGTATCACGATCCTCGTTCCCTTCATTGACCGGGTCCGCGCCCGGGTGGACACCCGCGAGCGCGTGGTCTCCTTCCCGCCGCAGGCGGTCATCACCCAGGACAACCTGACGGTGGCCATCGACATCGTCGTGACCTTCCAGATCAACGACCCCGCTAAGGCCATCTACGGGGTGGATAACTACATCGTTGGCGTGGAGCAGATTTCTGTGGCAACGCTGCGAGACGTGGTCGGTGGCATGACACTGGAGGAGACGCTGACCTCCCGCGAGACGATCAACCGCCGACTGCGCGGTGAACTCGACGCCGCGACCGCCCGGTGGGGACTGCGCATTAGCCGAGTCGAGCTGAAGGCGATTGATCCGCCACCGTCCATCCAGCAGTCCATGGAGATGCAGATGAAGGCGGATCGCGAGAAGCGCGCGATGATCCTCACCGCCGAGGGCCGCCGGGAGTCGGACATCAAGACCGCCGAGGGTGAGAAGCAGGCCCGCATCCTCTCTGCTGAGGGTGAGAAGCACGCCGCCATCCTGGCCGCCGAGGCTGAGCGCCAGGCGATGATCCTGCGCGCCGAGGGTGAGCGCGCCTCCCGCTACCTGGAAGCACAGGGTGAGGCGAAGGCCGTCCAGAAGATCAACGCCGCCATCAAGGCTTCCAAGCTCACGCCGGAGGTGCTGGCCTTCCAGTACCTGGATAAGCTGCCGAAGCTGGCTCAGGGCGAGGCGTCGACGATGTGGATGATCCCGTCTCAGTTCGGCGATTCCCTGGAGCAGTTCGCCAAGGCCTTCGCCAAGAAGGACGATGAGGGCGTGTTCCGCTACGAGCCGAGCCATGTTGATGAGGACACCCGCGAGAAGGCCGAGGCGGATGACACGGAGGAGTGGTTCTCCACGGCTTCTGACCCGGAGATCGCCAAGGCCGTGGCCGCGGCGAACGCGGTGGCCAATAAGCCGGTGGAGGAGGACCCGATGGATCCAACGCCCAAGCCGCAACACGCTCGTAAGGAGTTCCCGGCTGAGCCGGTGCAGCAGCCCGCCCCGCAGAGCGTGGATCCGCAGAATATGTGGACGAACCCTACGAATTAGGGCGTACCTGGGGGAGGGCCTGGCGGGGGTCTAGCCGGGCCCAATCGCGGTGCTAGACTGTCTAGCCATGCGACCAGAATTGTCTGATTACGAGCACATTTCCGCGGGTAAAGTCCGCGAGATCTACGAGATCGACGCAGAGCACCTGCTGATGGTCGTCACGGATCGGATCAGTGCCTACGATTTCGTGCTCGACACCGATATTCCAGACAAGGGGCGGGTGCTCACCGCGATGAGCGCCTACTTCTTCGAGCAGATCGACTTCCCGAACCACCTCGCGGGCCCGCTGGATGACGAGCGTATCCCCGAGGAGGTGCTCGGTCGCGCCATGGTGTGCAAGAAGTTGGACATGGTTCCCTTCGAGTGCGTGGCTCGCGGCTACCTCACCGGCTCCGGCCTGAAGGAGTACGAGGCCACCGGTGCGGTTTGCGGCGTCAAGCTCCCGGAGGGCCTGGTCGAGGCTTCCAAGCTGGAGGAACCGATCTTCACCCCGGCGACGAAGGCCGAGATCGGGGATCATGACGAGAACGTCGGCTTCGACGTCGTCGTCAAGGACCTGGGGGAGGACCTCGCGGCAAGGCTGCGCACCGCAACCCTGGAGATCTACTCCCAGGCCGCGAAGATGGCCGAGGAGAAGGGCCTGATCCTGGCGGACACGAAGTTCGAGTTCGGCCTGGACAAGGCGGGCAACCTGGTGCTCGCCGACGAGGTGCTCACCCCGGACTCCTCCCGCTACTGGCCGGCTGACGGCTACGAGGAGGGCAAGGTGCAGCCGAGCTTCGATAAGCAGTTCGTGCGTAACTGGCTGACCGGCCCGAAGTCTGGCTGGGATAAGAATGACGGTTCCCAGCCGCCGGAGCTGCCGGGCTCCGTGGTGGAGGCCACCCGCGCGCGCTACGTGGAGGCCTACGAGCGCATCTCCGGCAAGCGTTTCGCCGACTGGATCGGCAGCTGCGTCTAAAACACGGCGTGCCCGGCAGGAAGCGCTGAACCCTTGGCTTAGCGCTCCCCGCACTCGCCGGGGCGGTCGGAAAAGACCCGGGATAACGCTCAACCCCGCTCAACCATCACGGTTGCGCGGGGTTTATGCATTGCGCAGCGGATCACCGCGCTGCGCGGGCGGTGTGGCTGGCCTACTAGACGCGAGCAGCGTGCTTAGCGACCTCGGTGATGCCGTGGTGTGTGAGGTGTAGCGCCAGGTTGCGGTGCTGCGGGGCGACGTCGATGAGGCCGGTGATCCAGCGGTCGCGAGCGCACGTGTCGTGGCCGGCGGTCATTGGCTTAATGTCCACGAAGGTGGAGCGGGTGTCGCGGGAGGCATTCCTCGCTGCACGCTGCAGGGCATCCTCGACCGGACGAGCCTTGACGACCAGGGACGGGGTGCCCTGTGGCAGCGGGTTCAGGTAGCAGGTCTGGCCGGCCGGGTTGGTGATCTGTGGGTAGCCGATGACCTTCACGCGAGCGTTCGGGGCCAGGCGCTTGACGTGATTGACGGTGTTGCGGATGGATACGCGCAGGTTCTTCTCGATCTGCGGGACCGGCATCTTGTCGTTCAAGATGTACGGGTAGGTGTCGTTAGCACCGGCGAAGATGACGACCTCGCGGGTCGCGCCGTTGAGCTTGCCGTCCTGGCGGGCCTTGTTCGCCAGGCTGGTGATGTGCTTGCCGCCAGTGCGGAAGGAAGCGCCGGAACAGGAGTAGTTGTCCACCGGGGCACGCTTGACGGACGCGTAAGCGTGCTTGAAGCGGTCGTCGGAGGCGCAGCCCACGCCGTTCATTGGCTTCGGATCGAGTGGAACGCCGCGCTGGGTCAGGTAGTGCTGGACGGTCGGGTTGGCCATGATCGAGTCGCCGAGCAGCACGGTGTTACCAGGAGCTGCGGAAGCTGTGGCAGGTGCCAGCATGGCGCCGAGAACAGCAACCACGGAGAGGGCGAGGGCCTTGAGACGCATATTCATCCTATCTGTGGATTGGTGTAGAAGATTCGATGCTCGTTACAGCCGGATTGTATTTGCTTCCCAGGGAAAATGAAACAAATGAGCATTATTGGGAGCAAGTTACAGAAGTTATGCAACGTATTGTGTCGCCCCGGTGGTTCTGGGACGTGCTCCTGCGCAGCTCACCGGGCTCGTGATCCGTGTCCGGTGCGGGTGCTAGCTTAGGGGCTTAGCGAAACCTGGAGCTGTGTGCGGACTGGTTGCCTGCCGGGGAGTGGTCCCCGCAGGTGGCGGCCGAACCTGGCTGCCATCCCAGCGCCAGTACAGCTGGCTCCCAGGTAACGAATTCATAACACTATCGTGTTTTGGCTAGAGAAGAAAGGTCAAGGGCTTTCGTGACTCAGGGCACTGAAGGGCAGCAGCAGAACCAGGGCGGCACCACGGCCGCTACCAGCGGGGACAAGCAGGCCCCGCCGCTAACCGCTCCTGTGGCCAAGAAGCTTGCCACCCAGCGCAGTTTCCATGGCCGTGACTTCAGCGATGACTACGAGTGGCTTCGGGATAAGGAAGCCCAGGAAGTTCTGGATCACCTCGCTGCCGAGGATGCATTCGCCGTGCAGGAGACCGAGCACCTGAAGCCGCTACGCGAGGCCATCTACCAAGAAGTGAAGTCCCGCGTGCAGGAGACGGACATGTCCCTACCCGTCCGTGCGGGCGACTGGTGGTACTTCTCCCGCTCGACGGAGGGGAAGAACTACGCCTCGATGTGCCGCGTCCCCGTCGAGAACCCGGAGGACTGGACCCCACCGCAGATCGACCCGGAGACCCCGCACCCGCGCGAGGAGGTCTTCCTCGACGTCAACGCCGAGGCCGAGGGGCACAACTTCTTCTCCCTCGGGGCGGCGAGCGTCACCCTCGACGGCACCCGCTTGGCCTACTCCGTGGACACCGCGGGCGACGAGCGCTTCACCATGTACTTCCGCGACCTGGCCACCGGCGAGCAGATCGGGGAGCCGATCCCGGATGTCTTCTACGGCGCGACCTGGGTCGGCCGCGACACGATCTACTACCAGAAGGTCGACGCCGCCTGGCGCCCGCACGAGGTCTGGCGCCACACGCTCGGCACCTCCGTCGAGGAGGATGAGCTGATCTACCGCGAGGAAGACGAGCGCTTCTGGACCGGCGTTGGCACCACCCGCTCTAAGCGCTTCCTGCTGATCGCCTCCTCCTCCAAGGTCACCAGCGAGATCTGGTACCTCGACCTGGAGGCTGAGGCCAACGGCGAGGGCGCGGAGCTGACCCGCATCCTGCCGCGCGAACAGGGGGTTGAGTACGGCATCGACCACGCCCGCGTCGGTGGTGAGGAGTACTGGCTGGTCATCCACAACAAGAACGGCGTGAACTCCGAGTTAGGCTACCATCCGGTCGGCCAGATCGCCTCCCTGGACGACGTCACCGTCCTCGTGCCGCATCGCGACGACGCTCGCATCGAGGGTGTGGACTGCTTCCAGAACCACCTCGTCCTCGAGGCCCGCGAGAACGCCGTCTCGAAGAGCTACCTGATGGATATCTCCGATCGCTGGTCCGAGTTCTGCCCAGTCGACTTCGGCGAGGAGATCGCGACCGTCGGGGCCGCCGGGAATAGCGAGTGGAACCCGCCCGTCCTGCGCTTCGTCTTCTCCTCCTTTACGACGCCCACCCGGATCTACGAGCTCGACCTGGCTACTGGGGAGCAGATCCTGCGCAAGGAACAGCAGGTCCTTCCCGGGCCGGACGGTAAGGAATTCAACCCGGCTGATTACCAGGCCACCCGCATCTGGGCCACTGCGCCGGACGGCGCCCAGGTCCCGGTTAGCCTGATCCACCGCGCCGACGTCCCACTCGACCGGGAGAACCCGGTGCTGCTTTATGGCTATGGCAGTTACGAGTCCTCCATGGACCCGGGTTTCTCCATCTTCCGGCTCTCCATGCTCGACCGCGGCGTGGTCTACGCCATCGCGCACGTCCGCGGTGGCGGGGAAATGGGCCGGCTTTGGTACGACAACGGCAAGGGGCTGTCCAAGAAGAACACCTTCACTGACTTCATCGCCGTGGCCGACGAGCTGATTGCCCGCGGCATGACCAGCCCGCAGCGCATGGTCGCCGAGGGCGGATCTGCCGGTGGCATGCTGATGGGCGCGGTCGCGAACATGGCAGGCGACCGCTTCGCAGGAATCGAGGCGGTCGTGCCCTTCGTTGACCCGCTGACCTCCATGCTCATGCCGGAGCTGCCGCTGACGGTGACCGAATGGGACGAGTGGGGCGATCCCTACCACGACCCGCAGGTCTACGACTACATGGCGGAATACGCCCCCTACGAGAACATCACCGCCGACAAGACTTATCCGCCGATTCTCGCTGTGACCAGCCTCAACGACACCCGCGTGCTCTACGTCGAGCCCGCGAAGTGGGTCGCGAAGCTACGCGACGTGGCGGGCGCGAACGTCCTGTTGAAGATCGACATGGAGTCCGGCCACGGTGGCGTCTCCGGCCGCTACAAGGCCTGGGAGCAGGGTGCGTTCGAGACCGCATGGGAGCTGGACCGCATGGGTGCCACCGAGCTGCTGGGCTAGGTTTTTCCACCTTCGGTGGTGGTGTCCTGCTGCCTTCGGTCGCGCTTTCCGCCGCCTTCGGAGGTGCTGTTTCATCTCCCCCGGCGGCGCCATTCCAATAATTCCTTGGCCTTTCAGCCTGGTGTTAACATGGGCACGTACTTAATGGATTTTTCCAACAGCTGGGAGCACTAGAGAACATGGCTCGTGTGGTTGTCAACGTCATGCCGAAGAAAGAAATTCTGGATCCCCAGGGGCAGGCCATCGTCCGCGCCCTTGGTCGTCTGGAGATTAGCGGGGTGCAGGATGTCCGTCAGGGCAAGCGCTTTGAACTCGAGGTCGATGCCCAGGTGACCGAGGCGGATCTGGAGAAGATCGCCGCGGAACTGCTCGCCAACACCGTGATCGAGGACTACGAGGTCGTCACCGCGGAGGTTCAGCAGTGAGCCCCCGCATCGGAGTAATCACCTTCCCGGGCACCCTCGATGACGTCGACGCCCTGCGCGCCGTCCGTCTCGCCGGGGGCGAACCAGTCGAGCTGTGGCACGCGGATGCTGACCTGAAGGACGTCGACGCTGTCGTCGTCCCGGGTGGTTTTTCTTATGGCGACTACTTGCGCGCCGGTGCCATCGCAGCGATCGCGCCAGCCATGCGCTCCGTCGTCGAGGCTGCGGGTCGTGGCCTGCCAGTCCTGGGCATCTGCAACGGCTTCCAGATCCTGCAGGAAGCAGGGCTGCTGCCAGGTGCGCTGACCCGCAACGAGGGCCTGCACTTCGTCTGCCGCGATATCGAACTCGAGGTGGAGAACAACTCCACCCCGTGGACCTCCGGCCTGGAGAAGGGATCCACCCTGCTGGTTCCGTCCAAGCACGGCGAGGGCCGCTTCCAGGCGGATGAGGAGACCCTCAAGCGCCTCGAGGGGGAGGGCCAGGTCGTCTTCCGCTACGTGGTGAACCACAACGGCTCCCGCAACTCCATCGCGGGCGTGTGCAGCGAGAAGGGCAACGTCGTTGGCCTCATGCCGCACCCCGAGCACGCCGTGGAAGAGCTCACCGGACCGTCCACCGACGGCCTCGGCATGTTCCAGTCCGTCCTTCACAGCCTGGTCTAGGGCCTCACCGGCTACCAGCGAGAACTTTTTCAAGAAAGTAGTTCAGGGAAGTAGTTCTATGACGAACAACCTCAACAACGGTTCCGGCGCCGCGGCCGACTCTGGCGCTGTCAAGGTGCACAACGACACCGTCGCGAACGCGGAGCAGACCCCGGACCTCGTCCAGCCGTGGGCAGACCTCGGCCTCAAGGAAGACGAGTACGCCCGCATCAAGGAAATCCTGGGCCGCCGCCCAACCGAGGCGGAGCTGGCCGTGTACTCCGTGATGTGGTCGGAGCACTGCTCTTATAAGTCCTCCAAGGTTCACCTGCGTTACTTCGGTGAGACCACCACCGAGGAGATGAACTCCAAGATGCTCGCCGGCATCGGCGAGAACGCCGGCGTGGTCGACATCGGCGACGGCTGGGCCGTGACCTTCAAGGTCGAGAGCCACAACTCGCCGTCTTACATCGAGCCCTACCAGGGCGCGGCCACCGGTGTGGGCGGCATCATCCGCGACATCATGGCCATGGGTGCGCGCCCGGTCGCAGTGATGGATCAGCTGCGCTTCGGCGCGGCAGACGCCCCGGATACCCAGCGCGTCCTGCCGGGCGTGGTCGCGGGCATCGGCGGCTACGGTAACTCCCTCGGCCTGCCGAACATCGGCGGCGAGACGGTCTTCGACGCTTCCTACGGCGGTAACCCACTGGTCAACGCCCTCGGCGTGGGTGTGCTCCCGGCCGAGGACCTGAAGCTCGCCTTCGCCTCCGGCACCGGCAACCGCGTCGTCCTTTTCGGTGCCCGCACCGGCCTGGACGGTATCGGCGGCGTGTCGGTCCTCGCGTCTGAGAACTTCGAGGAGGGCGCGGAGCGCAAGCTCCCGGCCGTGCAGGTCGGCGACCCCTTCGCGGAGAAGGTCCTCATCGAGTGCTGCCTGGACCTGTACAACGCCGGCGTGGTCGTCGGTATTCAGGACCTCGGTGGCGCAGGCCTGTCCTGTGCCGTCTCCGAGCTGGCTGCCGCCGGCGATGTCGGAATGCACGTCGTGCTCGACAACGTCCACCAGCGTGCCAAGGGCATGACCGGCGCGGAAATCCTGTCCTCCGAGTCCCAGGAGCGCATGTGCGCGGTCGTCGAGCCGGAGAAGCTCGACGAGTTCATGGAGATCTGCCGCAAGTGGGACGTCATCGCCTCCGACATCGGCGAGGTCACCGACACCGGCCGCCTGATCTGCGAGCACCAGGGCGAGGTTATTCTCGACGCCCCGCCGAAGACCATCGCGGACGAGGGCCCGGTCTACGAGCGCCCGTACCAGCGCCCCGCCAACCAGGACGAGCTGCAGAAGCAGGCCGATCTGCTGCGCCCGAGTAACCTGCCGGAGCTGCGCCAGCAGCTGCTGGACCTGATCGCCTCCCCGGCGCTGTGCTCCCGCGCGTTCATCACCGAGCAGTTCGACCGCTACGTTCGCGGCAACACCGTCCTGGCGAAGGATGCCGACGCCGGCATGCTGCGCATCGACGAGAAGACCAACCGCGGCATCGCGGTCTCCGCGGACGCCTCCGGCCGCTACGCGCAGCTTGACCCGCGCATGGGTGCGAAGCTCGCGCTGGGCGAGGCCTATCGCAACGTCGCCACCACGGGTGCGACCCCGGTGGCCGTCTCCAACTGCCTGAACTTCGGTTCCCCGGAGGATCCGGAGGTCATGTGGCAGTTCCGCGAGGCCGTGCACGGCCTGGCCGACGGCTGCGTGGACGTGCAGATCCCGGTCACCGGCGGCAACGTCTCCTTCTACAACCAGACCGGTGACACCCCGATCCTGCCGACCCCGGTGGTCGCGGTGCTGGGAACCATTGACGACGCCACCACCCGCCTGCCGCAGCAGATCGCGGAGGGCTCGGAGTACGAGCTGATCCTGGCTGGCGCGATGACCAAGGACGAGCTGGGCGGCTCCATCTGGCAGCAGGTTGTCCACGACAACCTCTCCGGCCTGCCACCGCAGATCGACCTCCACGCAGAAGAGCGCCTGGGCAATGCCCTCTCCGCTCTGCGTGGCGTGGTAGCGGCCGCGACCGACCTCTCCGAGGGCGGCCTGGCACAGACCATCGTCGAGCTGGCGATCCAGTCCAACACGGGTGTCACCGTCAACCCGGCCATGAACCTGGAGCCAAGCCTGGCTGCCAGCGATGACCTGCACGAGCAGCTCTTCGTCGGCCTGTTCTCGGAGACCGCCACCCGCGTGGTGCTCGCGGTGCCGAAGGCAAGCTACGCCAAGGCGATGGAGATCCTCGCCGACCACGAGGTCCCAGCAGCCTGGATCGGCCGTACGGGCAGCGTGGATGCTGAGGGACGCCCGGAGGTCTGCTTCGAGGTTGGCGCTACCGGCAACCTGCCGGGCGATCAGTCGGAGCCTGCGGAGCAGGATGCTTCCGAGGATGACGAGGTCGCACGCCTGGTGTTCAACGTCGAGGAGCTGCGCAACGTGTGGGAGGCAACCCTGCCTGCGCTCTTCGGCCACGCCACCGGCGCGAACTCCACCGTCTAGGGTGCACTAGCCCTAGCTAGGGGAGGGGCGGACCGAAACGCTAGCCCTCCTGATCGCCGAGCTGAGACTCGAGCGCCTGAATGCGCTCCTTCAGCTCGGCGATATCTTTTCGGTATAGGCCCAGTGTCTCGTCGACCTGGGCCTTCGTCCATCTCGGCTGAATGTGCTTCGAGCAGTTCGCGTCGGTGGCCACCAGGTCCACGACCATGATGCGTTCAGTAGGCTGGCGGAGCCTTTCGCCACCGATAGTGGTCGCAGCCTCGGCGAGCTCGGGATCGTCAGCGGCCTCCACGATGCGGGCGTGACCGAAAACCTTCAGACGGCGACGCAGCGGATAGTCGACAAAGAAGAGGCACACCCGTCCGCCGTCCTCCCCGCCCCGATCCACATTGCCGGTGGTGACGAACTGGTTATTGCCGTGGAACTCCGGCCAGAACAGCCGCTTGCCGTCCGCACTGATGTGCACGAAGCCCTGCGGTCCACCGCGGTGCTGCACATATGGCCACCCAGTGCCGGTGACGGTGGAGATGTAGAAGTGCTGGGCGCTACGGATCAGCTTGCGGGCCTTGCCGTCGAGCCCATCGAAGGGGCCGTCGGCGTGCCCCTGCTCCACGCCTGGGAGCTGCGTTTCTTCGCTGTGCTGCCGAGCGCGCACGAAGCGGTCGTAGGCGATCTTCTCGTATGTCAGCTCGTCGGTCATCGCCGGGTTCCTTCCTGATCTTTGTCTTATAGGCGCGCCGTTTCTGGCCGCTACCCCAGAGCAGTAGGACGTCAGAGCAGTAGGACGTCCACCTCTTCGCCCTCGGCGGGATCGAAGGATGCAGCCGGGAGCACCACCATGCCATCCAGCCCCACGAGGGAGGCGACGAAGTGGGAGCCGAAACGCTGGCCACTGAACGCATCCACCACCGGTTCCGTACCGGAGTAGTCGACCCGCACGGGGGAGATCAGCGTGCGTCCCGTGCTGGCTGGGAACTGCCCGCGCACCCGGGCGCGCACGCTCGGTCGGTTCAGGGCAGTGCCATAGCTTGTTAGCCCGCGCATGCGGCGTAGCACCGGGCCAACGAAGATCTGGAAGCTCACCCACACGCTCACCGGGTTACCGGGCAGGCAGAGTAGGGGAGTGCCCTCCCACAGCCCACCGCCCTGGGGCTTACCCGGCTGCATATTCAGCGGGCCGAACCACATGTCCGAGGTGTTTTCGCCTGCGACCTGTTTGACCACATCGAAGGCTCCGGCGGAGATGCCGCCGGTGGTGACGATGATGTCGTGGCTGGCAGCGAGTTCGTTCAGAAGGCAGCGGAAGGCGTCGGCGTCGTCCCGAACCTGGTGAACGCTGGCGGTGACCCCGGCGCCCAGGGCCTCGGCGAGTTGGGCGGCCATCGGGCCGTTGGAGTCTGGGATGCGGGGGAGAGCGCTGTCTGCCGATGCTGCCCCAGCGCGGTCGGTCTCAGCACCGTTAGCCACCGCGACCTCATCACCGGTGGTGACCACGGCGACGCGCAGTTCGGGATGGACCGAGACTTCGTCAACTCCCGTCGCGATGAGTGCGGCGGCGGTTCCGGCATCGAGTTCGCAGCCGGCCGGGGCGAGCGCGTCGCCCGGACGGATATTGGAACCGGCGCGGCGCACGTGGGAGTGCTCCGGGTCGAGCTCGTAGACCTCGATGGACTCGGGCAGCGGGTGCGGGCCGGCAGGAATATTCGTCGCCTCCACCGGGATGACCAGTACCTCGGCATCCTCAGGCACTGGGGCGCCCGTCATGATCCGCTGGGCGTGACCTGGCGGCGGTAGCTCGGGAGCGGCGCCGGCGAAGACATCCCCGGAGACAGGAAAGCGCAATGGTTCTGTGCTTAGGTTCCGAGAGCCCAGGTCGGCTGGCAGGTCCGAGGCGCGGATGGCGAAACCATCCATCGCAGAATTGGAAAACGGTGGGACGGCCTGCTGGGCGCTCACTGGGCGCGCCAGCACCCGACCCAATGCCTGGGTCAGGGGCAACGCCTCGGGGGCGCGGTTTGCCCGCTGCATCCAGGCCTCGGCCAGAGACTGAGTGAAGCGGTAGTGCTCCTCGATGGAACGCATATGCCCACCCGTGCCGTGGCAGGGGTGGGCGGCGGTGCTCGACACTGGGCTAGTCGCTGAGCTTGGTATTACCCGGCAGCGGGGAGACCAGCGGCTTCGGAACGTAGGTGGAGCGCAGCTCGCGCAGCGTCATGGCGTGCTGTTCCAGGCGCTTATCCTCGTTGGTCTGCGGCACGTACTTACGAGCCGGCAGCGCGTGGCCGTCGACGTCGACCGCGACATAAGTGAAGGAAGCGTGGATCGCGGTCGGCAGGTTGGAGGTGTCCTCGCGCGGGTCGCCCGCGCGCAGGTGGACGGAGACCGACATGGAGCGGGCGTCGGTGCGGATCAGTCGGGCGTCCACCTCGATCAGGTCACCGATGGAGACCGGGCGGTAGAAGCGGATGCCACCGGCGTAGACGGCGACGGTGCGTTCTCCGGACCAGCGCATGGTGCAGGCGGTCGCGGCCTCGTCGATCCACTGCATCGCGGTACCGCCGTGGACGTCGCCGCCCCAGTTGACGTCCGTGGGCTTAGCGAGGAAGCGGGAGGTGACCTGCGGCGCCGTGGAGTCGTCCGTGTAGGACTGGCGCAGCATTTCCTCCTCAATTGCCTTGCGCAGCTGGATGCGGGACAGCGCGGCCTCCTCGACGCGCTTCTCCTCCTCGGTCTGCGGGATGTACTTCGGCACAGCCTTGGAGCGACGGTTCTCGTCCATAGCCACGAAGATCACCAGGCAGTCGCAGGCGCGGGTGAACTGGCCGTCGCGCGGGTCGGCAGAGAGCACTTCGTTGACGATGTGCATGGAGGAACGCCCGGTGTAGGCGATGCGGGAACGCACCTCGACCAGGTGGCCGGAAGGAATTGGGCGGGTGAAGTGGATATGCCCCACATAGGCGGTCACGCAATAGGACTGAGACCAGCCCACGGCGCAGGCATAGGCCGCCTTATCGATCCACTCCAGCACGCGCCCACCGTGCACGCCCATGCCGCCGGCGTACAGCACGTCGGTGGGGGAGGCGAGGAAACGTAGCGTGACGAGCGACGATGGCCCCTCCGTGCTCGTCACTTCTGGCTGAGCCGTCAAGGCTTCATCGGTGTTTGCAGACGTCGCATCTTTACCCATGAAGGCCATGTTAAAGCACAGTGTGATAAAACACTGACACAGTGGCGAAATTGTTGCACAGAAGGCCGGGGAAACTGGTCATTTCCGCAGTTCAGAAGCGCGCTATGGGGTGCCTCACGTTGTTGCGAAAATGGCTTGTCCGCAGGCCTCATTAGGGTGGGGACTATGAGCCGAAAACTAAGTGGTCTTGAGCTGACTGCCGCGGCGACGGAGGCGATGGCCGCCGTTGCGGACTGGGTGGATGATCCGGAAAGCCAGCCCGTGCCCTCCCGCCAAACACTCGCGGATGCAGTCCGGCGCAGCGCTGAACTGCTCGCACAGGACGCGCCCGGAAATACCGTGGAGCTACGGGTGCCGCCCTTTGTGGCAGTGCAGTGCGTGGCCGGGCCGGTGCACCGCCGGGGGAATCCGCCCAACGTGGTGCAATGCAGCCCGCTGGCCTGGCTGCGGGCTGCGGCCGGAGTGGCGTCCTTGACGGAAATGTCAGAACGAGCAGGTACCGAAGCGGTCGGCGGTCCGATGGGAAAGATCAGCGTCGAGCTTTCTGGAACCCGCGCTTCGGAGGTGGAGCGTCACTTGCCCCTGTTTGGAAGACATTAAAGGGCTGGTAATGTCGTGATAGTGGCAAAAGATACTGGCCTGAATTCTTTGAATGGGACCAACTCGGCACCGTCGGCGGACACGGCACAGCCCGTCCAACCAACGGATCGGGGGTACGACGATCACGGGGAGCAGCCTCCGCGCGAGGAATGCGGTGTCTTCGGGGTATGGGCGCCGGGGGAGGACGTCTCAAAGCTGACCTACTACGGGCTGTACGCACTGCAGCACCGTGGCCAGGAAGCGGCGGGCATCGGCGTCGGCAGTGGTGACCAGATCCTCGTGTACAAGGACCTCGGCCTGGTTAGCCAGGTGTTCGACGAGCAGATCCTTAACTCCCTGAAGGGACACATCGCGATCGGTCACACCCGTTACGCGACGGCCGGCGGGGGACGCTGGGAAAACGCCCAGCCGATGTTTCGCATGGCCTCGGACGGCACGGACGTCGCCCTGGGGCACAACGGCAACCTCACCAACTACCTGGAGCTGATGGCCGAGGCCGCGGAAAAGCGCCTCGTGGATCCCGCTGATGAGCCGAGCGACTCGGACGTCATGTGCGCCCTCATCGCGGACCTCATCGACGAGAACACCTCGATGGAGGAAGCCGCGCTCCAGCTTTTCCCGCGCGTCAAGGGCGCATACTGCCTGACTTTTACGGACGGCAAGGGCCTGTACGCGGTACGCGACCCACACGGCGTGCGCCCGCTCAGCATCGGCAAGCTTGCCAACGGTTGGGTCGTCTCCAGCGAAACCGCGGCCCTGGACATCGTCGGCGCTGAGTTCGTGCGTGATGTCGAGCCGGGCGAGTTCATCGCCATCAACGAGGACGGCATCCGCTCCCGCAAGTTCGCAGAGGCCACTCCGAAGGGCTGCGTGTTTGAGTACGTCTACCTCGCGCGCCCGGACTCGGTCATCAACGGCCAGCCAGTGAACGCGACCCGCGTGGACATCGGCCGCCGCCTAGCGGAGGAATGGCCGGCTGAAGGCGACCTGGTGATCCCGGTGCCTGACTCCGGCACCCCGGCGGCAGTGGGCTACGCCCAGGCCTCCGGCCTCCCCTTCAGCCAGGGGCTGACGAAGAACGCTTACGTGGGCCGCACCTTCATCGAGCCCTCCCAGACCATTCGTCAGCTGGGTATCCGCCTGAAGCTGAACCCGCTGCGCCACGTGATCGAGGGCAAGCGCCTGATCGTGGTGGACGACTCCATCGTGCGCGGCAACACCCAGCGTGCTCTGGTCCGCATGCTGCGGGACGCGGGCGCGGCCGAGGTGCACGTGCGCATCGCCTCCCCGCCGGTGAAGTGGCCATGCTTCTACGGCATCGACTTTCCGTCGCCGAACGAGCTGCTGGCCAACAACGTGGACCAAAACAACATGGTCGAGGCCATGCGGGAAGAGGTCGGTGCGGACTCCCTGGGCTTCGTCTCCACGGAAGCGATGGTGGAGACCAGCGCGCAGCCGCGGGAGACCCTGTGTGCTGCTTGCTTCGACGGCGTGTACCCGCTGGGGCTGCCGGCGGGTAATCCGAATGCGGAGCAGGTTCGCCTCAGGCAACGCCGCCTCGCGGAGGAAGCCGAGCAGACCGCCGCAGGTGAGGTCTCAAGCAACAACCCCGAAGAAAACTAGCGATTGAACACCCTCGGCGCGAAGCCGGATTTCACAAGCAGGAGAAAACTCATGAGTGATGATCAGAAGACTCAAGCTGGGGCATCTTACGCCGCCGCTGGTGTGGATATCGAGGCTGGCGACCGCGCTGTCGAGCTGCTGGCCCCGCTGGCGAAGCGTGCGACCCGCCCGGAGGTTCGCGGCGGGCTCGGCGGCTTCGCAGGCCTGTTCGCGCTGGGGGAGTACGACAAGCCACTGCTGGCCGCGTCCTCCGATGGCGTGGGCACCAAGCTGGCCGTCGCCCAGGCGATGGATAAGCATGACACCATCGGTCGCGACCTGGTGGCCATGTGCGTCGATGACCTCGTCGTCTGTGGCGCCGAGCCGCTGTTTATGCAGGACTACATCGCGATCGGCAAGGTGATCCCGGAGAAGGTTGCCGAGATCGTCAAGGGCATCGCGGATGGCTGCGAGGAGGCAGGCTGCGCCCTCCTCGGTGGCGAGACCGCCGAGCACCCGGGGGTCATGGGCGAGAACGACTATGACGTCTCCGCCACCTCCGTTGGTGTGGTCGAAGAGGCCAAGCTGCTGGGGCCGGACAAGGTCCGCCCGGGCGACGTGGTTATCGCAATGGAGTCCTCCGGCCTGCACTCCAACGGCTATTCCCTGGCCCGCAAGGTGCTTCTGGCAGACGCCGGCCTGCCGCTCGATCAGGAGGTGCCGGAGTTTGGGCGCACCCTGGGTGAGGAGATGCTCGAGCCGACCCGCATCTACGCGAAGGACTGCCTGGACCTGGCCGCGGAATGCGACGTCCATACCTTCGCCCACATCACCGGTGGCGGCCTGGCTGCCAACGTGGCTCGCGTGATCCCGGAGGGCCTGGTCGCCGAGCTGCATCGCTCCACCTGGGTTCCGGGGCCGATCTTCGCCAAGATTCAGGAGCTGGGTGGCGTGGCCCAGGAGGAGATGGAGAAGACCTTCAACATGGGTGTTGGCATGGTCGCCATCGTGTCCGAGGAGGACGCTGACCGCGCGCTGGCCATGCTGACGGCCCGTCACATGAAGGCATGGCGCCTGGGCGTGGTCCGCTCTGGCGAGGGTGGGGCGACCCTGCAGGGCGAGCACCCGGCGGAGGCGTAGGGGGTCTCGTGGGCAATCTCGTGGCACCGGTCGTGTCCGGCAGCCACGGCCCAACACGAAAAGCGGCGTCGCTACCACCAGGGTGAGCGAGGCCGCGGGGTAAAAAATACGGCCCGAGCCCGACCAGGTTTGTTAGGTCGTGGGCTCCGGCCGCATGAAGCGGGGACTAGTAGCGGTGGTCGCTCCAGTCGTCCCACTCGTCATCGCGCTCGGAGTACTCGTCCTGCTGCGGAGCTCCAGAAAGTTCTCGCTGCAGACGCTCCAGATCCATTTCCGGAGCCTGGTACTTCAGTCGGCGAGCTACCTTGGCTTGCTTAGCCTTTGCGCGGCCGCGACCCATGGCTGACCCCCTTGAGAGATCGTATGGCGACTCGAGGGAACGGTCGCCTTCTTATTGTTTAAGCATTTCCTGGTCTACACCATAGCGAATTTTTTTCGCGAATTCCGAACCAGGGCCCGTTACGACCCGCTTCGCGCCGTGGGAAACCCTGGCCACGATGCGAGATACACCCTAAAAGCGCAGGTCAGTGGGGTCGATACAACGGAGCTCCGCGAGGTTTAGCCGTTCCGCAGATTTTTGATCGCTGCGCGTCCCGGCTTTTCAGCGTCGTCCACCTTCACGTCCGCAGGATCGATAGCGGCGTCCACCTTCCCGGCCTGCAGGGCCGGTACTGCCGCTGGGTTTGTCGCCAGTTTTTCCACTACATTGCGCCGTACCAGTGCGAGAGCAATTGGCCCGAGGGTCGCGTCGTGCACGCTGCTGCCCACGCGGCCGATGCGTCGGCCGCCCGCGGTGAGGTCAGTGCCGACCTCCGGGAGCGCGTTTCGGGAGCCATCGAGGTGGAGCAGGACCAGAGTGCGCGGGGGCTTGCCTAGGTTCTGGACCCGGGAGACGGTCTCCTGCCCGCGGTAGCAGCCCTTATGCAGGTGAACTGCATGCTCGGTCGGCCCTTCGCTCTCCTGTGCCAGCTGGGTTGCCCCGTGGGCGTTCGCGCCCAGGTACCAGGGGACCTCGTGGGGGATAGTCTTCTCATCCGTGTCCTCTCCGACCACCGGCTGGCGCGCGGCGATGCGCCAGGCAGTGTAGGCCATCAGGCCAGTTGGGACGTAGCCGAGCTCACTGGTGGCATGGTCCCAGCTTCCGATCTGCGCATCAGCCGGCAGCCACACGTCGGTCACCGCAATCTCACCCAGTCGTCGGGTGCGCCAGGAGTGTGCATCCGGGAACGCTCCGGCCGGGGTGGCGCCGAGGCCGGCCCGATCACCTTCGGTCGATTCTTGTACATCAGCCTTCTTTAGGACGGCCACCTGCACCAGGTCCAGGCGCTCGATCTCAACCTTCGCCCAGAAGATCATGCGGCTGAGGTAGGTTTCCAATCCCTCGGCCTTGTCACCGGCGACATCCAGCAGGATGCCGTCCTCCAACGCAGCGACGCCGAATTGGTATTCCACGTGGCCCTGCACATCCAGGATGAGACCGAATGTGGCCTGGCCAGGCTGGATGGCGTTGATCTTCTGGCTGATCAGGTCGTTGAGCCAGGTCTTCGCCTCCTCACCGTGGACCCACAGGGCGACGCGGTCGAAGCGGTCGATGATGCCGGTTGCGCCGTCTTCAACGGCGTTCTGCTCGCCGAGGGGGTTTCCGTAGTGCCAGGCAACGGGGTAGGTCTTGTCCTCATTTGTCGCGCTGGCTCCAGGGACGTGGCTCAATAGGGGAGAGCTGGGGGTGGTCATGAAGGGAAACAACCTTTCTGCGCTCGTTCGTTACCCCGATGCTAGTAGGGAATCGTCACAGGGATCGACCAGGGCATATTCTTAGGTTGGATCCCGGCTTTAGCCCCGCGCGCCGGTGCATGTTGCCTTCGGAACCAAGGGGCTAGGCGGTTGGTGATGAGGCTTGACGACAAAGGAGTAGCTATGGCGATTGTCATTGATGTTCTCGGCGCCCCGGAGCCCCGGGTGTGGGACGCTGAGCAGCCGTTTCTCTACGCCGACGATCTCGCGGCCATCCGCGGAGATGGTGTCTTCGAGACGCTGATCCTGCGCGAGGACGTGGTGCGCAACACGGACCGGCACGCCTCCCGTTTCCTGTCGAGCGCGGCGATGCTGGAGCTGCCGGAGCCGGACATTGAGCGCTGGACCGCGGCCACCGAGCTGGCGGTCAGCGAGTTCACGCGCGTGTACCCGGAACAGCACGAGGCGGCGCTGCGCTGGGTCTACTCGAGGGGCCGTGAATCGGGCGGGGCGCCCACCGGGTGGATTACGGTGACCCCGGTGGGCGAGGCCCAGCTCAAAGCCCGCCGTGAGGGCGTCAGTGTGATGACCGCCGAGCGTGGCTTCAGCCTCGATATTTCGGATCGCTCGCCGTGGGCGCTGATCGGCGCGAAGACGCTCTCCTATGCCGCAAACATGGCAGCACTACGGGCGGCAAAAAAGGCAGGCTTCGACGACGTCATCTTCTTGAGCGAAGAAGGCACTGTTCTGGAAGGTCCCACGAGCAGCGTGATCATCGCCCGAGAGTCCGAGGGTGGCGGTAAACCACAGCTGCTAACCCCCTGCCCGCACACCGGGATCCTCCCTGGCACGTCGCAGGCTGCTGTGTTCCGGCTCGCTGCGGAGCGCGGCTGGCCGGTGGCTGAAGCGCAGCTCATCGATGAGGACCTGCGCACCGCAGCGGGCGTGTGGCTGGTGTCCTCGGTGCGGATCCAGGCGCGCGTCACGGCCATCGACGGCCAGCCCATGCCGCGGCCGGGCTTCGCGGACGAGCTCGAGACCCTGATTGCGGAAGCCGTCACCGCGCAGGCTTAGCCAGGTGCAGAGCTAGCCGCGTACCCGCTTGAGCTGAGCGGACATCCACGGCACCATCTCGCCGTCGATGAGGCGCTCGTCGACCCAACCGAGGTCGTTGTTCGGCATGAGACCGTAGAGACGCTTGCCAGGGCCCAGGGCGGTCGGTCCGGTTTCGGTAGCCAGGGTGGAAGCACTCTCCAGCTGCCAGGCACGCTCGGTGAGCGGCTTGCCGTACATCAGCTCGATCATGCCGTCGGAGTGGGCAATGAGCAGCTCGATGTTGTCGTCGTTGTCGATGCGCCAGAAGCCCGCCTCGCGGCGCAGCAGCTCGCCGACCTCCGGCTCGCCCGCAGCCTTAGCGCTAGCCTCGTCGCTTTCCACCTCGGCGCCCTCCTCGGCGGGCGGGATGATCTTCCAGGTGCGGGACTCGAAGCCCAGGCGGTTCTCGCCATCGTGGAAGATGCTCAGCTGCTGGCCGAAGGTGAACTCCTCCTCGCCCGGGTACGCAGCCTGGCCTTGGCCGCGCCACACGCCGACCAGCGGCAGGAGCGCGAGTAGTCCGTCGTGCA
>DYZK01000002.1 GCA_020741275.1 Corynebacterium urealyticum | reverse complement strand
CGTAACCGACGCGGTCATAACCGTTCCGGCTTACTTCAACGACTCCCAGCGCCACGCAACCAAGGATGCCGGCCAGATCGCAGGCCTGAACGTCCTGCGCATCGTCAACGAGCCGACCGCCGCAGCGCTGGCATACGGCCTGGAGAAGGGCGATAAGGAACAGACCATCCTGGTCTTCGACCTCGGTGGCGGTACCTTCGACGTCTCCCTCCTGGAGATCGGCGACGGTGTCGTCGAGGTCCGTGCAACCTCCGGTGACAACAAGCTCGGCGGTGACGACTGGGATCAGGCGATCGTCAACTGGCTGGTCGAGAAGTTCAAGAACGCTAACGGCATCGACCTGACCAAGGACAAGATGGCCCTGCAGCGCCTCCGCGAGGCCGCTGAAAAGGCGAAGATCGAGCTCTCCAGCTCCCAGCAGGCAAGCATCAACCTGCCGTACATCACCGTCGACGGCGACAAGAACCCGCTGTTCCTGGACGAGACGCTGAGCCGCACTGAGTTCCAGCGCATCACCCAGGACCTGCTGGACCGCACCAAGAAGCCTTTCCAGGCCGTCCTCAAGGACGCCGACGTCGACATCAACGAGATTGAGCACGTCGTCCTGGTCGGTGGTTCCACCCGCATGCCAGCCGTGACCGACCTGGTCAAGGAGCTGACCGGCGGGAAGGAGCCGAACAAGGGCGTGAACCCGGACGAGGTGGTCGCCGTCGGTGCGGCCCTGCAGGCTGGTGTTCTGCGCGGTGAGGTTAAGGACGTCCTCCTGCTCGACGTCACCCCGCTGTCCCTGGGCATCGAGACCAAGGGTGGCGTGATGACCAAGCTCATCGAGCGCAACACCACCATTCCGACGAAGCGTTCCGAGACCTTCACCACGGCTGAGGACAACCAGCCTTCCGTGCAGATCCAGGTCTTCCAGGGCGAGCGCGAGATGGCGCAGCACAACAAGCTGCTCGGCTCCTTCGAGCTCGGTGGCATCGCTCCGGCACCGCGTGGTGTCCCGCAGATCGAGGTGACCTTCGACATCGACGCCAACGGCATCGTGCACGTCACCGCGAAGGACAAGGGCACCGGCAAGGAGAACACGATCAAGATCCAGGACGGCTCCGGCCTCTCCCAGGATGAGATCGACCAGATGATTAAGGATGCCGAGGCTCACGCTGAGGAGGACAAGAAGCGCCGCGAGGAGCAGGAGGTCCGCAACTCCGCAGAGTCCACCGTCTACCAGACCCGCAAGTTCGTCGAGGACAACAAGGACAAGGTCTCCGAGGACATCCAGAGCAAGGTCGAGGAGGCGGCCAAGGCTGTCGACGAGGCCCTGAAGGATGATGACATTGAGGCCATCAAGGACGCCATGGAGAAGCTCTCCGCGGAGTCCCAGGAGATGGGCAAGGCCATCTACGAGTCCGAGGCAGCCCAGGCCGGCGAGGCAGGCGGCGCCGAGGATGCAGGCTCCGAGGATCCGAACGTCGTTGACGCTGAGGTTGTCGACGAGGACGACAGCGAGGATGAGAAGAAGTAATGACGAACGCACACACCTCCGGCGAGATGCCGGATAACCCAGGTGATCCGGCGGTCACTGACCCAGAGGCGGATGCGGCCGTCGACAATGCCGGCGAGGCGCCGGGCGAATCCCCCGAAGCGGCCGTGAAGGCCCAGGAGGACGCCCAGCGCGACGCCGCCGAGGCGGCGGCCGACGACGCTGCGGCCGACCTGGCCGACGGCGACGACACGGTTGACCCTTCGGTGGATCCGGAAGCCGCGGCTAGCCCGGCTGAGGCCGAGCTGGCCGAGCGCACCGAGGATCTGAAGCGGGTCACCGCCGAGTACGCCAACTACCGTCGCCGCGCTGAGCGCGACCGCGTGGCCGCGTTGGAGGCAGCCAGGGCCAGCCTGGCCACGGACCTTTTGCCGATCCTGGACGACCTGGATCTGGCCGCCGAGCACGGCGACCTGACCGGGCCGCTCAAGGCAATGTCCGACAAGCTGAACACGGTTCTGCGCGGGGTCAAGGTTGAGGTCTTCGGCGCCGAGGGTGATGCCTTCGACCCGGAGCTTCACGAGGCCGTGCAGGACATGTCTTCCGGCGATGAGAAGGTGGTCGGTACCGTACTTCGCAAGGGTTACCGCATGGGGGAGCGCGTGCTCCGCCACGCGATGGTCGTCATCGCGGATCCGCAGTAATAACCGCAGCAGAAGACCCGGCACCCCTGATGGGTGCCGGGTTTTTGCGGTCTGTGGTTCGGATCCGCTCCGACGGGTGTCGAAGCGTCACGGGGCTCGGGGAACACCTCGCGGGCGCCGGATTTCGGGGGTGTATTAACAACCTTGGGGAGGGGAAAGTGCGTCCCGAACAGGGGAAACGGGTGTCGGATGTTGATCGATCAAAAATAAGGGGAAAACTGTGGCATACTTTGCTTTCCAAACGTAATCGTCATCACAGGTTCCCCTGAGCTCAACCAGAAAGGACAGCACATGACTATTTATGCGAACCCAGGGACCGAAGGTTCGATCGTCAACTTCCGTGAGCGCTACGAGAACTTCATCGGCGGTGAGTGGATCCCACCAGTCGATGGTGAGTACATGGACAACATCACACCCGTCACCGGTGAGGTGTTCTGTCAGGTGGCCCGCGGCAAGGCCGCAGACATCGAACTCGCGCTCGACGCAGCACACAAGGCAGCGCCAGCCTGGGGCAAGACCTCCCCGGCCGAGCGTGCCCTGATCCTGCATCGCATCGCCGACCGTATCGAGGAGAACCTCGAGGAAATCGCCGTCGCGGACACCTGGGACAACGGTAAGGCCGTCCGCGAAACTCTCGCTGCGGACATCCCCCTGGCTGCCGACCATTTCCGCTACTTCGCCGGTGCCCTGCGCGCCCAGGAGGGCAGGCTCTCCCAGATCGACGACGACACCGTCGCCTATCACTTCAATGAGCCACTGGGTGTCGTGGGGCAGATCATCCCATGGAACTTCCCAATCCTCATGGCCGCCTGGAAGATTGCGCCAGCCCTGGCGGCCGGTAACGCCATCGTCCTGAAGCCAGCGGAGCAGACCCCAGCCTCCCTGCTGTACTTGGTTGAAAAGATCGCCGACCTGCTGCCCGATGGCGTCCTGAACATCGTCAACGGCCTCGGCTCGGAAGCCGGTGCTGCCCTGTCCGGCTCCAGGCGCATCGCCAAGATCGCCTTCACCGGCTCCACCGAGGTCGGCCGCATCATCAACAAGGTCGCAGCTGAGCGGATCATCCCCGTCACCCTGGAGCTGGGTGGCAAGTCCCCATCCCTGTTCTTCCCAGACATCATGGACAAGAAGGACGCATTCTTCGATAAGGCTCTCGAGGGCTTCACGATGTTCGCCCTGAACCAGGGAGAGGTTTGCACCTGCCCGTCCCGCGCGTTGGTCCACGAGTCCATCGCTGACGAGTTCCTCGAGCTCGGCGTGAAGCGCGTGAACGCCATCAAGAAGGGCAACCCGCTGGACACCGAAACCCAGATGGGTGCACAGGCCTCCCGTGAGCAGATGGACAAGATCAGCTCCTACCTGGAGATCGGACCGAAGGAGGGTGCCGAAACCCTCACCGGCGGTAACGTCAACAAGATCGAGGGGCTGGAGAACGGCTACTACATCGAGCCGACCGTCTTCAAGGGCACTAACGACATGCGGATCTTCCAGGAGGAGATCTTCGGCCCGGTGCTGTCCGTGGTGACCTTCAAGGACTATGACGAGGCCATCCGTATCGCTAACGACACGAACTACGGCCTGGGCGCCGGCGTGTGGGCCCGTAGCGGCAACATCGCCTACCGTGCCGGCCGTGACATCCAGGCGGGTCGCGTGTGGGTGAACCAGTACCACAATTACCCAGCTCACGCCGCGTTCGGTGGCTACAAGGAGTCCGGTATTGGCCGAGAGAACCACCTGATGATGCTGTCTCATTACCAGCACACCAAGAACCTGCTCGTCTCCTACTCGGAGAACGCCACGGGCCTGTTCTAAGGTGCGGTTCTAGAGCTCTGGGCTTAAGCGTGAGGCCCCCGCCGTTGGGCGGGGGCCTTGCGTGTTGCGGTTTTGCTTGGGGCGGGTGCGGGGCTGCGCGCTGGGGCGACTAGTTTTCTGGACGCCACTGGCCGGCCTGGGGCCCGGCGCTAGAGTCCGGGGTCACCTGGGCTTGGGTCGCTCGGGCCACCTGGTCCACCGAAACCGAATCCGCCGTCGCCGTCCAGGCCGTCGCTGATGCGGCCCATCAGGTACGGGGTGGGCTTGACCTGGATCTCCACCTGGCGATCCTTGTCACCCCAGACCACGTCCGTGAACGTGGTGACCTCACCCATGTGCAGCAGGTGCAGCCGCGGGCTGATCTGGCCCGGCTTCGAGCTGTACTGCTCCGCCGCCATCGTGGCCATCAGGCCGATCGAGCCCATCAGGTCATTGCCATTGGTGACCTCGCGCGCCAGGGTCAGGTGGCGGTGCGGGCTGGCGAAAATGATGCCCGAGCTCAGGTCCACATCGGGGCGATAGCGGGCGAAAAGCTCCTCCAAGAACAGCGGGGCGGAACCGGCGTAGTAGGAGCTGGACTCGATGGACCACACCATCTCCGGGTCCTGCTCGCCGTCATGGGGCAGAACGCCCGAATCCGAGCGCACCTCCCGGAAATGCAGGTCCGACTCGATGAGGTCTTGCCACAGATTGCGGTAACCCATCCGGTAGAGGTGCTCCACCAGGCCGCGGTCATCGAGGTCACGTTCCGTGAGCGCCCGGATTCCGCCGGGGCGGTCCAGGCAGAGGCGGACGATGAGGTCATCGGCGTAGGGGCGCACGGGGGAGTCCTTATCGAACTGGAAAGCGCCCTTCGGCGCCACGCCCAGCTCCTTCTTCACCGGCGCCAGGCGCACGCGCATCGCGGCATAGAAATCCGCGTCGCGCATCTGGGAAACCGGAGCCTCGGAGGGGGCTTGCGGGGCGTCGTTCTGCGGGGTCGCGGGGGAGCCGTCCGCCTCGCCGTTCGGGCTCGCGGCGTCCGGAAAAGCAGCAGTGTCGGGCTGCTGGACCGGGGTGCTTTCCGCACCGCTGGTGGCGGCGGGCTGGCCGAAGAGCCGTTCAAACCAATTGGGCTTCCGAGAGGTCATATCCTCCAGCCTAACCGTTCGGGCGGAAAACCCCAGAAGAAGGAATACTTTGCCCGCAGAATCGTTGAGGTCGAATGGAAGCGCAAAG
>DYZK01000001.1 GCA_020741275.1 Corynebacterium urealyticum | reverse complement strand
TCCCCGCGGTGCAGGAGCACTTCGGCGACCGGCTGCGCATGCCGGTGCAGGGCAACCTCGGTGGTTCCGGCGGCTACTCCCGCATCATGTACGAGGCCCGCCACCCGGAGCGCGGCACCGACAGCCCGTTCATCCTGTACATGGACGATGACATCGACATCGAGCCGGACAGCGTCCTGCGTTCCCTGGCCGCGTCCCGCTACGCGGCGTCCCCGATGCTCGTCGGCGGCCAGATGCTGAACCTGCAGGAGCGCTCCCACCTGCACACCATGGGTGAGATCATCGACCGCGGCAGCTTCATGTGGACCGCCGCGCCGCACACCCACTACGACCACGACTTCTACAACCATCCGCTGCGCGACCGTGGTGAGTACGGTGAGAACGCCTCCGGCGAGGAGGTCGACTCCAAGGACCTGCACCGCCGCATCGACGCCGACTACAACGGCTGGTGGATGTGCATGATCCCGCGCGTCGTCGCGGACACGATCGGTCAGCCGCTCCCACTGTTCATCAAGTGGGACGACGGCGAGTTCGGCCTGCGTGCAAAGGACGCTGGCTTCCCGACCGCCTCCTGGCCAGGCATCGCGATCTGGCACATGGCCTGGTCCGATAAGGACGACGCCATCGACTGGCAGGCCTATTTCCACCTGCGCAACCGCCTCATCGTTGCTGCCATTCAGCACGACGGTAGCCCGCGCGGCATCGTCGCCTCGATGGCGAAGGCTACCGCCAAGCACCTGCTGTGCCTGGAGTACTCCACCGTCGCCATCCAGAATGAGGCGATGAAGGACTTCCTGGCCGGTCCGGAGCAGCTGTTCAGCATCCTGGACACCTCCCTGCCGCGCATCAACGCGCTGCGCAAGAGCTACCCGGACGCCGTGGTGATCCCGTCGGCTTCCGAGCTGCCGCACCCATCCGGCGGCCCGCGCAACCTCACCCGGATCCCGTTGAGCATCCCGGCGAAGGTCAAGACGCTGACTCAGGCTGTGATCAACAACGCCAAGCCGGCGGATGAGCGCCACCACGAGGTGCCGCAGGTCAGCCTCCCGCCGATCGAGGCCCGGTGGTTTAGCCTCTCCCGCGTGGACGGGGCGACCGTGACGACCGCCGACGGTCGGGGAGTGGTTTACCGCAAGCGCGACCGCGCCAAGATGCTGGAGCTGGCACGCGAGTCCATGCGCCTGCAGAAGCAGGTCGCGGAGCGCTTCGATGAGCTGCGCACCCGCTACCGCGAGGCCCACCCGTACCTGACGAGCCTTGAGGGCTGGGCGCAGATCTTCGAGCCGGAGTCCGAGCTGGCCAAGGCCGGCCGAGATTCCGATCTGGCTCCGAAGAAGGAGCGTGCCTAATGGTCGCGCAGGACTCTCAGGCCGCGGGCCGTGTTACAGGCGACCCGCTCGGCGAGACCCGCGCGCTGGTCGCGATCCAGAACGCGATCGGCGAGCCGGGGAGCGGCTCCAGCCTGGCCTCGGTGCAGCGCATCTCGCGCGGCATGAGCCACTTCGGGGAGCACGCGCTCGGCTGGTTCGCGGCCTCCGCCGTGGGTGCTGTGGCGGATAAGCCGCGCCGGGCCGAGTGGCTGGGCGTGGGGGCTTCCGCTTTCATCGCGCACGCCGCGAGTGTGATTATCAAGCGCATCGTGCGCCGACCCCGCCCGCACGACCCGGCGATCCGGATCGGCGTGGGCACCCCATCCAAACTGAGTTTCCCCTCCTCGCACGCCACCAGCTCCACCGCGGCGCTGGTGAGCATGGCTGACCTGAGCGGGATGAAGGCGCCCCTGGCGGGCGTTCCCGCGATGGGCTTTTCCCGCCTAGTCTTGGGCGTGCACTACCCGAGCGACGTGATCGTCGGTACGCTTATCGGGTTGACGACCAGCAAGGCGGTTCAAAAGACGATCGTCCCCCGCCTGAAGCAGCGGCTGAGTGGCCGCGACGCCTAGCGGAGTAATAAGACACTTGTTTTCCACAGGGAGTGACGCGTAACAGTGAGCAATCGGGATCCGGAATCCGTCTTCGGCGGCGAGCCCCATACCTCCGGCATCGAGTCGGCGGATGCGACGGCGCGCCGCTACGAGGGCACAGAATATGACGCGTCGAAGACGAGCACGTCGGTGGAGGCGGAGAAGCTGCAACCACCGAAGAACCTGATCGACGGGATGATCAAGGCGCTGCGTCCGAAGCAGTGGGTGAAGAACGTCCTGGTCGTCGCCGCGCCCGTCGCGGCCGGTGGGGACATCATCTTCCAAGGCCGCGTGCTGCTGGACATCCTCATCGCCTTCGTGGCCTTCTGCCTTGCCGCGTCCTCCATCTACCTCATCAACGATGCCCGCGACGTCGAGGCCGACCGCCAGCACCCGACGAAGCGCTTCCGGCCGATCGCCGCTGGTGTGCTGCCGGTCTCGCTGGCCTACATCATGTCGGTGGTGCTCATCGCCCTGGCGGTGGGTGGTTCCTTCCTGGCTAGCTCCGGGCCTGGGCTGGCGATCGTCGTGGCCGTGTACATCGCGCTGCAGCTGGGGTATTGCTTCGGATGGAAGCACCAGCCGGTGATCGATATCGCCCTGGTCAGCTCCGGCTTCATGCTGCGCGCGATGGCCGGTGGTGTGGCGGCTGGGGTGATCCTGTCCCAGTGGTTCCTGCTGGTCGCCGCCTTCGGCTCCCTGTTCATGGCGGCTGGTAAGCGCTACGCGGAGCTGAAGCTCTCCCTGCGCTCGGGGGCGAAGATCCGCAAATCCCTGGAAAGCTACACCCCGACCTACCTGCGCTTTGTGTGGACGCTGGCCGCGACGGCCGTGGTGCTGAGCTACGCACTCTGGGGTTTCGATCTCTCCCAGCAGGTCAGCGGTGCTGCCGCGGTGTGGTACCAGATCTCGATGGTTCCATTCACGGTGGCGATCCTGCGCTACGCGGCTGATGTGGACCGCGGTGACGGCGGGGCGCCGGATGAAATCGCGCTCAACGACCGCGCTTTGCAGGTATTGGCGCTGGTTTGGCTGGTGACGATTGGCATCGCGGTCTACGTGGTCCCGGCCCTCTAAAAACCAAGAGAGTTTTTAAAACAAAAGTTTTCATTCGGACGGCATGGCGTGTCAGGTAAAGATTTGATAACGTCATGCCGTTAGTTATTCGTCTTTGAGGGATTTTTCATGAACCTTAAAATGAGCTCCATGGTTATGGGCAAGCGCCTCACAGCGGTGTTGGTGGCCATCGCTACTGCGCTCGGCATGGCAACCGTTGTTGCTCCGCAGGCATCGGCCGATACCCGCGGCAAGCTGCGTCCGGGCTGCACCTGGTCCCCGTACAAGTACTACGTGCAGGACTGCTGGGTCAGTTCGCCGTCGATGGGCCAGAAGATCAAGGTCCAGATCCAGGCCGCCTCCCGTGGCGGCAATGCTGGCATCTATTTTCTGGACGGCCTGCGCGCCCCAGAGCACTACAGCGACTGGGTGGAGCTGGGGCATGCTCCGCGCAAGTTCGTCAACGACAACGTGACCATCGCCATGCCGGTCGGCGGCAAGGGTCAGTTCTACACCGATTGGCAGGGTCGCTGGGGTGGCAAGAACGGTCCGCGTAAGCCGCGCTGGGAGACCTTCCTGACCCGCGAGCTGCCGAACTACCTAGCCCGCGAGTTTGGCGTCTCCCGCACCAATAACTCCGTGGTCGGCCTGTCCATGGGCGCGATGGCTGCGATGAACCTCGCCGCGTGGCACCGCAACCAGTTCAAGCAGGTGACCTCCATGTCCGGTTACCTGAACCCGACCTTCCCGGGCATGTACTTCGCGATGAACTACTCGATGCAGGATTCTTCCGGCCCGGGTGCTCGCGTTGAGAACATGTGGGGCCCGCCGGCGAGCCCGGGTCGCTTCCGTAACGATCCGACCCTGAATGTCGGCCGCCTGCAGGGAATGCCGATGTATCTCTCGGCCGCCCAGGGCGCACCGACTCCGGATATTGACTTCGTGAACAACCCTGTGGTCGGGGCTAGCGCGGTCATGCTGGAGTTCTTCTCCCGCACCTCGACCGGAAAGTTTGAGCTGGCGGCACGCGGCGCTGGCATCAATCCAGTTGTCAGCTACCCATTTGCTGGTGTTCACAACTGGAACAACTGGGGCAGCGAGCTCAACAAGGCTCGCCCGCACATCCTGCGCGCACTGCGTGCCTAATCTAGCCAGGGCTTGATGGGGCTTCACCGCCCCTGAAGGGCTGATTGTGCCCAGGCTATTAAAAGAAGGGGCGCCTCCTCAATATTGAGGAGGCGCCCCTTTCTTCGTGGCGTTCAAAAGACTTTTCTGCGAGTTGCCGTCGAGTGTGCTTTACAAGCCCTAACGAAACAGTAAACTTAAGCCTTAAGTGAAGCTTTAGGCTTTGTGGCTACTGAGGCTGGCGAGAAACCCAGGCCGAAGCGGGAGGGGAACCCGCTTCGACCGGGAGCTACCAGCCTGGATCTCGGCCGTTTTATTGACGTTCACAAGGACACAAGGAAGTGCACACATGCGCATTGCTGCGAAACTCCCCCGCCCGTCCCGCATGGGAAAGGCGACGCTCGCCCTGCCGCTGGCTGCGGCTCTTGCCCTGCCCCTGATGCCAGCTGCCAACGCGCAGAACGCCGGCAGTAGCCTGGCCGGCGCAAATGGCCCTGGCTCCGGCACTGGCTACCTTGAACCCCACAAGGTCCCGGACCGGGAGCCGATGCGCGTGACCGAGCAGAACCTCCCGGGCCTGCCGGAGGGCGTGTCCGTGGACAAGGTCGAGTGGATCACCGACCGCTGGGCGAACGTCTACATCAACTCTGCCGCCATGCCAGACAAGCCGGTGAAGGTTCAGATCCTGCTGGCCCGCGACTGGTACTCCAAGCCGAACCAGAAGTTCCCGACCGTCTGGGCTCTCGATGGTCTGCGCGCCCGTGAGGACGAGTCTGGCTGGACCCTGTCCACGAACATCGCGAACTTCTACGCGGACAAGAACGTCAACGTCGTCCTCCCGGTCGGCGGCGAGTCCTCCTTCTACACCGACTGGCAGCAGCCGGATAACGGCAAGCACTACAAGTGGGAGAGCTTCCTCGTCAACGAGCTCCCGGCTGTCCTGCGCGAGGGCTGGCGAAGCACCGAGGACCGCGCGATCGTCGGCCTGTCCATGGGCGGCACCGCGGCGATGAACCTCGCGCAGCGCTTCCCGAAGATGTGGAAGTTCGTCGGCTCCTTCTCCGGCTACCTGGACACCACCTCCCCGGGCATGCCGCAGGGCATCGCCTACGCCACGCAGGACGGTGGCGGCTACGACGCGCAGAAGATGTGGGGCCCATTCGGCTCCAAGGACTGGTACGAGCACGACCCGAAGCTGGGGGTTGGCCTGCTGAAGGATATGTCCGTGTACGTCTCCGCCGGTAACGGCACCCCGGGTAACCCGGAGGAGAACAGCCCGGCCGGTATCGGCCTGGAGGTCATGTCCCGCCTGACCACCCAGACCTTCCTCAAGGAAGCCAAGAAGAAGGGTGTGAAGGTCACCGCCCGCTTCCGCAACTCCGGCATCCACAACTGGCCGTACTGGCAGTTCGAGATGACCCAGGCATGGCCACAGATCGCTAACGCGCTCTCCCTGTCGGAGGGCGACCGCGGCGCGGAGTGTGCACCCGGCGGTGCGATCGGCGATGCGCTGAAGGCCAATCCGCAGATCGGCGCCCAGGTCGGCGCCTGCGTCTCCGGTGAGTACGACGCCGCCCGCGGCGGCAAGGTTCAGGATTACCGCTCCGGACGCGCCTACTGGCACCCGGACACTGGCGCCCACTTCCTGTGGGGCCGCATCGGTGCCCGCTACGTGGAGATGGGTGCAACCCACTCCTGGCTCGGCTACCCGAAGAGCGAGGAGATCACAATCTCCAACGGCCGCGGCCGCTTCGTCCAGTTCGAGCACGGCAACATCTACTGGACCCACGAGACCGGCGCCTACGCGGTGAAGCACGACATCATGCGCACCTGGGGCGAGAAGGGCTACGAGAACGGCCCGCTCGGCTACCCAGTGGCAAACGCCGAGAATGTCGGCGACGGCCAGGTGCAGCGCTTCCAGAACGGCGTCATCACCCGCGACAAGGATGGCAAGACCCAGTACGTCCAGGGCGAGATCGCCAAGAAGTACATGGCTGCCAAGGGTCCGGAGTCCAAGCTGGGCTTCCCGGTCACCGGCGAGAAGGATCTGCCGAATGGCAAGGGTAAGTTCTCCGAGTTCACCGGCGGCTACATCTACTGGTCCCCGAAGACTGGCGCCCACATCATCTACAAGGGCGCGATCTTCGAGGCCTGGGGTGAGGAGAATCACGAGCAGGGCAAGTACGGCCTGCCGGTCTCTGACCAGGTCGCGATCCCAGCGGGCGGCGAGGTCGTGCGCTTCCAGGGCGGCGAGATCCAGCAGGTCAACGGGGAGATCATCAAGAAGTAGCACTCGCCCATAGGGCGGGGCCGGGCAAATAAACCCCGGTAGACCGGGCACCGGGAGGGGCGGCGCGTGCGCCAGCGCTCTCCCCGGTGCCCGGTATCGTTTTAACTAGTCAATCCGTTCACCGCGCCTGGCTACTAGCCCCGGCGGGGTCGTAATATGGCTGACCCGCCGAATTCCGGCGCCAATGGAAAGGAAGCGCACTGTGCGAAAGACCAGCCTCCCAACGATGCGGCGGCCGCTAGCCATCCTGGCGAGCCTGACCCTCCTCGGCGCGGCCAGCGCATGTGGCACGGGCAGCACCGTCGACAACTCGGAGCAGGCCGATAACACCGCCGTGCCGAGCGTCTCCGCATCCGCGAAGCCGGACAAGGGCGACGATAAGAGCAAGGACAAGGACGACTCCAAGGATGAGGGCGCGTCCCCCGGCGACCACGGTGCGAGCGGCAAGGGTGCGCAGGACGGTGCCGTCGAGGAGGTCGAGGACGTCCCCGAGGGTGAAGACCGCAGCGAGGGGGAGGAGAGCTTCCTGGCGGCCCTGGAGAAGTCCGGCGTGCACTTCGACAAGGTGGACGAGGCGAGCCGCAACGCCGTCGAGTCGCAGATCATCGCTGCCGGCTACCATCACTGCCGCGAATCGGATACCCCGCTGATCGGGGTCGCGGCCGGTCAGATGCTCGCCCAGGGGCTCGTCGACCCACCCAAGGGGGACGACGCCCTCACCCAGAAGTTCGAATCCATGATGAAGGATCTGCGCACCGCCGCGGATGAAAACCTCTGCCGCTAAGCGCGGCCGGGAGGAAAGAAGAATAATGCGCAAGCCAATCGGCAAAACCGTGACGATCATCGGCCTCGTGGTGCTCCTGGTGCTCATCATCGCCGGCATCGGCTCCTGGCTGGGTACCGATGGGAAGGGCGGCTTCGGCGGGCCCGGCTCCCACGAGGACTCCGGGAAGCCGGGCCGCGAGGCGAGCCCGAACCCGCCGGGGTGTGTGGACTACGAGGTCGTCGCCCTGCCCGGTACCTGGGAGTCCAAGGCGGACGACGACCCGGTACATCCGACGGCCAACCCCCGCTCCCTGCTGCTGCACGTCACCCAACCCCTGCAGGAGCAGACCAACCCGGAGCGCGTGAAGATCCACACGGTGCCCTATACCGCGCAGTTCCGGAACTTCAACGCGCAGCACGAGATGAGCTACGACGACTCCCGCAAGCAGGGCCTGGGGCGCGCCGTCGGGGAGATTCAGGCGACGCACGAGAAGTGCCCGGCCACGAAATTCATCCTCGTTGGCTTCAGCCAGGGCGCGGTCATTGCCGGCGACCTGGCGTCGAATATCGGCAACCACCGCGGGCCGGTGGATCCCTCCCTGATCGCCGGTGTCGCACTGATCGCGGACGGCCGTCAGGAGCCGCAGCACGGCGAACTGGTGGGTAATAAGGAAAACACTGGCATCGGCGCGGAGGTTGCGCTGCACGCGGTGAACGCGCTCGTGCAGCCCATCGTGCCGGGGGCGACGATGCGCGGCGGGCGCCCGGATGGCTTCGGCGAGCTCAATGACCGCGTGAAGAACTTCTGTGCTGCCGGGGACACGGTCTGCGACGCGCCGCCGACGATCGGCAACGCAGTGTCCCGGGCCAA